>JAYVJI010000457.1:0-9094 GCA_043769435.1 Verrucomicrobiota bacterium | reverse complement strand
GTAATGCACCGCTGGTGCCGGGGAAATTCACCCCGGCAGCGAAGCAGCTGCTCTATGGGCAGACCACAGGCCTCACGAATTATGAGGGGATAGCCCTCGGGCCCATGTTACTGGATAAGTCCCGTATTCTCGTTCTCATTGCCGACAGCGGCGACGGGTTCTCCCATTATCTGAAACCACTCCAGCTCACGCTGAAGTGACAGCGACTTTTTCTAACAACAATCCACGCATCCCATGAACTGCTCTCTACTGCTGCCCGCGCTTGCCATTTTGATGACCAAGATCGCCGCTCCAGCCGAAGTGCCGGCCCCCTACAATTCCGACACCTCTCCCGGCCAGCCACTCGCCCCTGCGGACGCCGCAGCACAGTGGAAGCTGCCGGAGGGCATGCAGGCGACGGTTTTTGCGGCTGAGCCGGAGGTGCGGCAGCCCATCGCCATGGCTCTGGATGACAGGGGCAGACTTTGGGTCGCGGAGTGCTACACCTACGCTGAGGCAAAAAAGGGATTTGATAGCGCGCTGCAGGACCGTATTGTTATCCTAGAGGATACGGACGGAGACGGGAAACATGACAAGCGCAGCGTTTTCATCGAAGGCCTCGACCATCTGAGCAGCATCGAACTGGGCTTTGGCGGAGTGTGGGCGCTCACCAGCCCGACGCTGGTCTTTATCCCTGACAAGAATGGCGATGACCATCCGGACGGCCCGGCGGAGGTTAGGCTCGATGGCTTTGAGTGGAAACAGAATCACCACACGATGCCGAACGGCCTGCGCTGGGGGCCGGACGGCTGGCTTTACGGACGGCAGGGAATACAAGGCGTTTCCGCCATGGGCAAGCCCGGGACTCCCGACGCGCGCCGTGCCCGGAGCAATGGCGGCATCTGGCGCTATCACCCGGTGCGGCAGAACATAGAGATCGTCTGCGATGGGACGACCAATCCCTGGGGCATGGACTGGAATGAATACGGTGAGGGTTTTTTTATCAATACAGTGATCGGCCATCTGTGGCACGCTATACCTGGCGCACACTTCCGGCGGATGCACGGCATGGACCTCAATCCGCATGTGTATGAGATCATCGAGCAACATGCTGACCATGTCCACTGGGCCAGCGGTGAGAGCTGGAATGACTGGCAAAAGCTGGGGACCACCGGGGCTACTTCCGCCGCCGGCGGTGGACACGCCCACACCGGGCTGATGTTCTACAATGGGGACAACTGGCCAGATGACTGGCGGGGGAAGCTGCTCACGATCAACTTCAACGGGCGGCGCCTGAATGTGGAAAACGTGGTGCGGGAAGCGGCAGGCTCAGGCTATGTGGGTCGTAGAATGCCGGATACCGGATTCGCTGCGGACCCGTGGTTCCGGGGTATTGATTTACTGTGCGGACCGGATGGAGGCGTGTTCCTGACAGACTGGTCGGACTCAGGCGAGTGCCACGACAATGACGGCGTTCACCGGCTTTCCGGGCGGGTATACAAGCTCACCTTCGGACAGCCGGCGCGTCCAGCGCTGGCCGGTGACAGCAAGCTGAGCCCGGGCGAACTGCCCGCCCTGCTCAGCCACAAAAACGAATTCTTTTCGCGCCGTGCCCGCCGCCGTTTACAGGAAATGGCGGCTGAAGGAACAGACCTGACCAGCTTCCAGGAGGTGCTGCTTACCCGCTTCACTAACGAAACTGATGTGGTGCAAAAGCTGCGCTCGCTCTGGGCGCTGCAATCTGCCGGTGGCACCGGTGCGCCATTTCTGCGGAGCCTCCTCTCCCACAGTAGCGAGTATGTCCGCACGTGGGCCATCCGTTTTCTCCTGGATGACGTGACCACCGCCGCCGGCGATCCGGCCACGGTGCAGGCTCTCGTGAGCCTCGCAGCCACGGAGACGTCGGCCTCTGTGAGGTTGTCGCTGGCGTCCGCATTGCAGCGGGTGCCCGCTGCCGACAGGTCAGCGCTGGCGCGTCCATTGTTGCTCCACGCCGGAGATGCCGCCGACCACAATCTCCCGCAGATGCTCTGGTACGGGATCGAAGCGCTCGCTGAAACTGATGCGCCCGCCCTAGCAGAACTCGCCGCCGGCTGCGGTATCCCCCTAGTGCGCCGCTGCATCGCCCGGCGGCTCACAGATGGCGGGAATAAGACAACCGCAGCGCTGGACCTTCTGCTGGCTAAGGCGTCTGCTGATTCCCGCCTCCAGGCGGATACGCTAGGAGGCATGCGCGAGGCGCTGAAAGGTGAGCGAAATGCGGTGCCGCCCGGCGGGTGGGCAGCTGCGGGGCTGGTTTTTGCGAAGAGCAGTGATGCCGACGTGCTCGCGTTATACCGCACTCTGGGCGCAGTTTTTGCTGACCCGGTGGCGCTGGAAGCCACCCGTGCAGCAGTAATGGATGCGGGCGCGGACCTTGACTCCCGCCGGGGGGCGCTGCGCAGCCTGATCGACAGTCGAGCCGCCGGCCTGCGCGTCGTTTGCGAATCAGTCCTCACTCAGCCGGGGCTGTCGGGCACCGCCGCAGATGGACTCGCGCTGGAGGCGGATCCAGTGATCGCGTCCGCCATCCTAGCCAAATTTACAGCCATCGCGGCCGGGGAGAAAACAGCGGTCATGAGCGCGCTGGTTTCGCGGCCTGCATGGGCGGCTCGGGTGCTGGACGCCGTGGCGGCAGGCGCACTGCCGCGCAGCGATATCTCCAGTTTCCACGCGCGCCAGATCCGGGGATTCAATGATGCCACCCTAACAGCCCGGCTGGCAGAACTCTGGGGAGACTTCCGGGATTCCGATGCCGCCCGGCTGAAAAAAATAGCGCTCTGGAAAAAGCGCCTCAGCCCTGCCCTCCTGACAAAAGCAGACAAGGTCAACGGACGCACACTCTTCATGAGCATCTGTTCCACCTGTCATAAGCTCAATGGTGAGGGAGGCAGGATCGGGCCTGAACTGACCGGCAGCGCCCGGGATAATCTGGACTACCTGTTGCAAAACATCCTAGACCCCGGCGCAGTGGTGGCGCGGGAGTTTCAGCTGGTGATCCTAACCATGAAAGACGGGCGCACCCTCAGCGGTTTTATCCAGACAAAGAATGACCGCATCATAGTGCTCCGCACGCTGGCGGAGGAAGTTTCCCTAGCTGCCGGGGACATCGCCCGGACAGAAGTGTCCCCCACCTCGCTCATGCCGGAGGGCCAACTGGAATCTCTCAGTCAGGATGAGGTGCGGGACCTCATGGGATACCTGATGCAAAAGTAGCTCACGCAGCAGCATACCTGCCCGTCCTAACTAACTGATCACACACCCGCTGCCGCGTGGACGGTGGGCTGCTTTTGCCGGCTGGAATAGAGCAGAAAACCCACGCCGATGAGGATCAGAAAAACGGAGTAGAACTGGCCCTCGGTCAGCCCCATTATGTAGGCATCCGGCTGGCGGTAGTTCTCGTCGATGATGCGGAAAACCGCATAGAGAACGAAGAACAATCCCGTGAGCAGCCCGTGCGGGGCATTGGGCCGCTTCGTTCTCACAAAAAGGAGAATCAGGAAAAGGAGGAGGCCCTCCACCGCGGCAGCGTAGAGCTGACTGGGGTGGCGGGGTGTCAAGACCGTCCCGAGGAATTCTGCAAACGCGCTGTTTTCCCGCGCTAGGGCGGCGAAGTCCATTCTGTCGCCCGGGGTGTTTTCCAGGAGCCAGTTTTGGACTGCCGTGTATTTTTCAAAGTCTCCGTCCGCACGCCACGTTTCTATCTCATTGGGAAACTGCATCGCCCACGCTACATCCGTGCTGCGGCCATACAGCTCACCGTTGATGAAGTTAGCCATGCGTCCGCAAAACAGTCCGACAGGTGCCGCCACCACCAGATTATCCCCTAGGCCTGTCCAAGAAACCTTGTGCTTCCATGACCAGTAAAGGGTGAAAAAGAACAGGCCCATTATGCCACCGTGACTGGCCATTCCTCCATTCCAGAGCTTGAAGAAATTCAGCGGATTGGCCGCCAAGTCCTCCCGGCCTGAGGGGTAGAGCAGCATGTAGCCCAGGCGTCCCCCAAGGATCACGCCGAAGAGTGCTGCCCCGGTCAAAAAATCGCCCACTCTCTCAGACTTCAGTTCACCGATACCCTTCCGCGCCCAGTGGACCAGCAGCGCATAGCCAGCGAGGAATCCTGCCATGTAGGCCAGTCCATACCACCGTAGTGCAATACTGCCTCCGAGGTGGACCACCACCGGGTCCATCCGGTGAACGTAGTAGGCGTAGAAATCATTCATAATAAAAAGCCCTCCAGGCAGGGATCTTCAGGATCAAGGAAAAAAGTGTGCCGGCCTGTGATGAAGGCCCGGCCCTCCACCTCCACTATCACTTGCTGGTGCGTGCCTTTCAGTTCTTCCGCAACGATGCGGGCGCTGAAAGTGCCGCCCATGATGCCTTCCACGCTCAGGGAAGTACCCGGCTCTATGGTTCCGGCGGCCCGCATCAGTGCCAGCCTGGCGCTGATGGACATGCCCGTGGGACTGCGGTCCACACACCCGTCGGAGAAAACACAGACATGCCGCGCGTCCGCCTGGCCCGTCCTCCGGCGCAACGGTTTATCCATGAAGACCACGCCGAAAAGATAGCCCAGCGAGTCATGTAGCGGATGGCGGAATTTATGCCTGCCCTCGATAGCCTTGCGAATGGCCACCCCGGCCACAGTCAGCACAGACAGGTGCTCGGGCGTGCAGGTCACGCCCAGTTGCGCTACATCCACGAAAGCAAAAAACGCGCCGCCGTAGGCCACATCATAGGTCACCGTCAAATTGAGGGACGGCACTGAAATCTGCTCGCCCGCCGCCAGCGCAAAGGATGGCACATTCTCGAAAAATACTTTTTTCACCCGGTCATCCTCGAGGAATCCATAGCACCGCACCAGCCCAGCGGGCGTATCTATCTTCAGGCGGGTCTCCGGTGCCCGGGCCTCCACGATTCCCGCTTCCAGCAGGATCGTCGTCAGCGCGATGATGCCATGCCCGCACATCGGGCTAAACCCGCCGCGGTGGACAAAAAGCGCCCCGAAATGGGAGTCGCTGCGCTGCGGTTCCGTCAGGATGCAGCCATACATATCGGTGTGCCCGCGGGGCTCGAATAACAAGGCCCGGCGAATGTGATCAAAGTGCTTATTCGCATACTCACTCCGCTCGATCTGGTTTCGCCCCCGCAGTGGCGGCAGGCCATTCAGAATGAGGCGCAGCGGCTGTCCGGCAGCATGTGCGTCGATGGTCTCTATCTTGAGACCATGCGACGGGGCGACCCATTCGTGGAGATTGCGTAGTTTAGCGGGAAGGTCGGCATCCATGATGCAGTTCAGCAAAAGCCCGGCGTTTACCACTATGAGATTCGCTGTGCCAAGAGCTAATATGCGTCCGGCGCATCAAAGAACGCCGCGAGGTAGGAAAAAAAAGGACCCGCGATGCCGTCTATGATCGAGAGCTCTCGTTCCCAATGGGTCAGAAGAAGGTGGCAGCCGCCAAATCCAAACTTTCAGCCGTCCTGTGAGAGGCGTGACTTAGGTTCAGCAGACCAGGCCCCCAAGTTGATTTAACGGAGCGGGCTCAGAAGATCAGGTGTCTCGGACACCGCAGGAAAGGAATGAAAAAGAGCGGGGGGTTGATTTGTAATTGGGTTACGGAGTATGCTGAATAGGTTTATCATCAGGATGCAACCGGGAGAAGGCTCAGCCGTCATTCCGGACTACGGCAACACGTGCATGGCGCGCCAGACACACTCTAGGCTCACTCCAGGCTCACTCGGGAGGCAGCCGCATCATGGCGCGGGAGGCAGAGTTTCCTCCACAAAAACGTCCACCTGCTGGCCGGCATAGAGTGTCACTTTTTCCGGCAGCGCCAGGGTGTAGATCACCTGAAGCACCCGCGTCTCCACCCGCTCAGTGCTGGCTCCTGTCAGTGAAACCTTGGGAATGATGTATGGCTCGATGCGGTTGAACTGCAACTCCAGCGCCCGGGAGGGATCCCCTTTGATGTAGGCCACGGCTCGTTGCCCCGGCTTGATCCTCATCGCGTTTTGCTCATCAATATCGACCCGCACTTGTAGTCTGGAAAGATCTCCCAGCAACAGCAGCGGACTTTTGGGTGCCAGCCCGGCATGTTCCCCGGCCCGGATGTTGGCCTGCAGTATCGTGCCATCTCTAGGAGCTAGGACCGTCAGGCGATCGATCAGCGCTTCCGTCTGCTCCACATGCGCACCGGCCGCAGCCACATGACTCTCCGCAGCGGTGACGCCCGCCGCAGCCACTGCCACCTCATTTTGCCGGGACCGCAGATCATCCTGGCTGAAGGCCCGCGGGTCCTTCGCTCCCGCCAACCGCGCCAAGGCGTCCTGCGCCTTGGCCATGGTCGCCCGCGCCACTTCCACATTCGCCCTGGCCACCGCGATGTCCGCCCGCAGCCCGATCAACTGCGCCTGCAGTTGCCGGTCATCCAGCTGGAGCAGCGCCTGGCCCTTCGTCACCGCCACATCAACCTTCACCAGCACCTTCATGACCAGGCCCGGCTCAGGCACCCCGATGGCGACATTCTCACTGAGCGCCTCTATGATTCCCGTGCCCGCGACGGTGTGCTCAAACGGCTTCAAGGATGGCTTCACCAGCGGCTCGGGGATGCTCGCCGGCGTCTGGGCTTCCAGCGTTTGCAGCACAGATACCATCGCGGCGATGCCGGCAATGGCAGCAGCAAAGGACCCATAGCGGATGATGTTAGGGAAAACGCTCATGTTAGTCGGTGGTCAGTGTTGATCAGGGTGCCGGACGGCATATTCCGTCGCAGTGTTGACGTCGAGAATGCAGCCGTCGTCCATCCGGGCGATCCGGTCAGCATATTTGAAGATACGGGAATCGTGGGTGACCACTAGGGCGGCCCTGCCAGGCTTGCGGGCAGTTTCGCGGAACATATCCATGACCATCATCCCATTCCCGGCATCCAGCGAAGCCGTCGGTTCATCACAGATGATGAGCCTCGGTTCATGCACCAGTGCGCGGGCTATGGCCACCCGTTGCTGCTGGCCTCCAGAGAGCTGGGATGGCCGGTTACTCCAGCGGTCTCCCAGTCCGACGCGCTCCAGCCAGTATCGCGCCTTCTTCTCCGCTTGGCCGGAGCGCATCCCTTGGATGATCAATGGCACCGAGGCATTTTCAGCCAGCGTCAGCGTCGGGATAAGATTGAACTGCTGAAAAATGAAGCCGATGTTCCGCGCCCGGAATGCCGTCAGCGCCCTGGGCTTATACAGGTGCAGGGCCTCCCCGAAGACGCGGATCTCCCCCGCATCCGGTGCCAGCGTGCCCGCCACTAGGCTGATGAGCGTTGTCTTTCCGCAGCCTGACGGCCCCACCAGCATTGTTAGCTCCCCTTCGTTGATGTCCAGATTAATCCCTCTCAGGACCTTGCGCCGGGCTTGCCCGTCGCCGAAGGACTTTTCCAGTCCCCGGACCCTGATGACTGTGGATGTGTTTACCACGGGCATTCTGATATCAATTCCGGAACACCATGGCTGGCTCCAGCGTGGCGACCTTGCGGATACCCAGCAGCGCCGCCAGCCCGCATATCAACAGGATCACCACCAGAACTCCGGGAGCCACCATCCAAGGCAAATAAAACGGTGGCTGCTCATTCTCCATGGCCCCGCGAGCAAATCCCGCCGTAAGCAGCATCCCTATACCAAACCCCACAAAACCCACGGTGAAGGCCTGGACTATCACCATGGCACACAGTCGCAGCGTCGAGGCTCCCATCGCCTTCAGGGCACCCAGGTGCTTCAGGTTTTCCAATATGAAGGCATAAAAAGTCTGACAGCATATGGCCAGCCCGACGATGAAGCCGATCAGCACGGTGATGCCAAATGAAAAAGGGATGCCGGTATTCTTCACATAAAACCAGACCGTGGCGGAATTGAAATCAGTGTCTGCGGTTCCCAAGGAGAAGCCCTCATTCACAAAGGCCTTCAGCTTCGTGGCCGCAGTGATCCGCATGGCCAGCTCACTGGCGGATATGCCAGGCTGAGGCGCGGCGATCACCGCAGATAGCATCTTCCGGGACGGCGGCGCATACTGCAGCGCACGCTCATAGGTCGTCCAGAGGTAAGGCCCGCCCGTGAAGCTGCTCATCGCGTCCGCGATCCCCACGATCCGCGCCTCGATGTCATTGATCTCCAGCGTATCGCCCACCTTGAGCGGATTTTTGGGATCAGTGCTCAACCGCCGCACCGCAAGGTCGTCCACGATGATAGTGTTAGGCAGCCGCAATTCCTCGATGCTCCCCGAGAGCATGTGCGCCGGTGCACCGGCAAATGTCGTGGCATCGATCCCAATGAGCTGAGTGATCTTATAGTTCCCATCCGCCAGCCGCACCCTCTGGATACCGCTGTAGAGTGGAGCCGCCCACGCCACGCCATCCACTGAGCGCACCCTCGCCACGTCTGTGTCCAGCAGCGGTATCGTCTCATTTACCTGCTCCACCTTTGCGTCCACCACCCAGACCGGTGCCGGCACATTCTTCAAGGTAGCCGTCGTCCACCGCATCAAACCACAGAAAACAGAACTCTGCTGAGCCATCAGAAACGTGGCAAACACCACTCCAGCAACCAGCATGAGATACTTGGCAGTATCTCCGTAAAGCATTTTCAGGCCAAGGCGAATCATGAATATATTTAGGAGTATACGGAAACGAGCCCGCCCGGGACGCTAAGCAAGCGCCCATTAGCGGAAGTTCCTGAACGCCACGTGCTAGAGACCCCGACGGTGTCACTGGAGGCTCACCATGCACGCCTCCTTGTTGTTGTAGGCTTCCGCTAGGGGAACTGCGTCGCCCACTGGGGTGTGCAAAAGGTCGCCCAAAAGGCCCACTGCATTTCCTGCTTATTTGGAGGGGCTGTCTCGGCGTGTACATCTCATCAGAGAGCACGGTCTGAAGGGCCGGAAGATTATAGCCCAGGGCTGAGCGGAGCGATGCCTTGGGAAGGGTTCGTGATTAAGACGTTGATGCTCAGATCCGACGTCATCGAGCAATAATTGAACCCGGAGGGTTCATAGCTATTAGCCGGTGGTTGAGCGCAGCGACACCACCGGACCACCGTG
>JAYVJI010000456.1:0-2195 GCA_043769435.1 Verrucomicrobiota bacterium | reverse complement strand
GCGCGGCGGTAGCTGACTTTATAGCCAAAGAGCGGGTGAGTGACGGTATCTGCGAGGCGGCGTTCCCATGCGGTGAAGGCTGTCTTGCGTCCTGCAGGGGTGAGTCCTGCGGCGTGGCTGCTGAGGACGAAGTCGCGTTCGGTGAGCATCTGGTTATTGATGAGGGTGAGCACTGTGCTGTCGGCGAGCAGCGGGCGGAATTCCTCCATGACATCGAGGGCGAGCGCTGGCCGTCCGTGCCGGGGCTGGTGCATGAAGCCGACGCAGGGGTCTAGGCCGACGGCGTGGCAGGCGATGGCGCATTCCTTGGCGAGGAGAGAATACGTTAGGGAGAGCAGGGCATTGACGGGGTCCCTGGGCGGGCGGCGGTTTCTGCCGTCAGGGAAGAAGGGGAAGGCGAGCTGCCGGTCTGTGGAGGTGGTGGAAGTGGATGAGGACGTGGTGGCTGGATCCTGGCTGTCCGGGCGGTGGTCAGTGAGGGGGGCGGGAGCGGGCTCGGCAGTTCCGGCAGTTCCGGCAGGTCCGGCGCCATCTGGTGCAGAGGGGCTGGCAGGGATGGCAGGGCTGCCAGGGATGGCAGGGCTGCCAGGGATGGCAGGGATGGCAGGGCTGCCAGGGATGGCAGGGATGGCAGGGATGGCAGGGCTGCCAGGGATGGCAGGGCTGCCAGGGATGGGAGGGCTACTGGTCCTGATTTTAAGCATGCCGCTGAAGGCACCGAAGTAGAGCGCGGCGGCATTCCCCTCCACACCCAGGAGCTGGGGGAGGCTGGTGGCCATGAGGGCGGCATGGGCGAAGTATTTCATGCCGTGCAGGACATCACGGGGCGGCTCGATGTGGTTGCGCATCAGCAGGGTCCGTTGGTTCACGATCTTCCCGTGGATCATCAGTCGCGCCAGCTTCAGGCAGGCCGCTGGGTCTCCTGCGGTGCGAAATTGTTCGATTCTTGTCAGGACATTTTTGAGGGTGTGGCCACGTGTGAGTCCGTAGAACCAGCCTCCGGTGGAGAAATAAGTCAGGGGGATCTCTTCTTCACAAAGGGACTGGACTACTGCCGTGCTGATCTGCACTGGGCCGAAGAGGGCTACGTGGTGCAGGTCCTTCATGTGATAGCAACCGATGAGTTTCTCCTTTTCCTTGACGGTGATGGTCTCGCCGCTTTTGCCCACCCATGCACCGGGGGTGTTCAGGTAAAGGGTGCGCGTTTCGGGATTGGGCGCGATGAGCCGACGCATCTCCGGGTCCGCCTTCACGCGGCGGATGCCGGGCGCGGGCATCCGCATGACGTAGTCGATGAGGGCTGTGCGCTGCGGCGCGGGTGTATACGCTTGCTGCTCCGGCGGGAGACCCAGCTCCAGTTGCTGTGCCTGGCCAGGCTGGTGCAGAGGCAGGTCCGGCCCGGCCATCATGCGGGTCTCATCTGGCAGGCAAATGCCGACGAGTGAACACCGCGGACACTTGGGCGAGTGCTCCAGCGGCGGCGGCATAGGACCGCGCTGGGCGGCGTAGGCCTCCGCCACCATGCGTCGCGCCCATGCGGCATCCTCCTCCGTGGGGCGGAAGGTGACGCGCTGCCGGGTTTCTTTATAAAAGACGATGCCTTCCTCGCTGGGGAATCCATTTTCCCGCAGCAGCAAAATTTGCAGCATCAACTGCACGCGGTCGGCATCCCACAACTCACGGCCTTCATCGCCCTCACGCGGTCGGCCTTTCTTATACTCGACGGGGGTGTATAACATGGGTCCGCCGGGCACAGCGGATCCGCCCTCCACGAGGTCGAGCTTGGCAGTGACATTGAGCAGTGGAGAATAAAGAGAGACGCTGCGGGCATGGATTTCCTCTGGTTCGGCAGGCGCGGGGGCCGGATCCGACGGTGCGGTTGTATCAGCTGGCTCGGCGAGATCCGGGAGTGCTGCCGCCGCTTTTTTCTTGTTGCCGGGTGGCTTCTTTTCCAGCGAGCCGGGCTTCGCCGTATCCACGCGCTTATGCGCCTGCGCGCCTTCCAGCGTATCCGCATTATGCACAAAAATCCCCTCCACCGTCTCGTAATAAAACAGCCGTGGGCAATAGACAAACTCATTGACCATGCGAATGCCTAACGGTTCCCCACCCTGCTGCGGCGCGACCACAGGAGCGGCCACCGGCACCGGCACCGGCACCGGCACCGGCACCGGCACCGGCACTGGTGTTGGAGC
>JAYVJI010000455.1:0-5053 GCA_043769435.1 Verrucomicrobiota bacterium | reverse complement strand
GGCCTCCGGGGTGAGGCCGGCATCTACGGCGGCCGTGAAGACCGGGACCTGGGGATGAGCGGAGGTGAAATGCGCCACCCCTTCAGGCGCGGCGAGGATGGAAATGAAAATGATGCTGGTGGCACCGGCGTTCAGCAATTGCAGGACGGCTGCTGCCGCACTGTGGCCTGTGGCCAGCATGGGATCGACTAGCAGCACGTCTGCATTCTCCATTCCGCAGGGAAACCTTGCGTAATAGTGCTCTGGCTGGTGCGTTGTTTCATTCCGGGCCAGGCCGATGTGGCCCACCCGGGCTTCCGGTAAAATTTCCAGCACTCCCTGCATCATGCCCAGCCCTGCGCGGAGTATAGGCACCACGGTCACGGGCCGCGCCAGCACCCGGGTACTCGTCACGCTGAGTGGCGTGGCGGTCTCCACCGCCCGCATGCCCAGACCGCGCGTGGCTTCAAATGTCAGCAGCCGGGTGATCTGATGGACACAGCGGCGGAATTCCTCAGGACCGGTCCGCACATCCCGCAGCCGGGTCAGGCGGTCTTCGATCACGGGATGCTGGACAACGCAAATGCTCATGCCGCCACTGCTGCACCAGAAGCGGCGCATCGTCAATCACGGGGCCGCTTATTCCGCGCTCTCTTTTGCTTCTTTCTTATCCTTCCACGTGCTCTGCACATACAGCTCGCGGAGTTGCTTGAAGTCCACGAGGGTAGGGGAATCGGTCATGAGGTCGCAGGCCTTGTTGTTCTTGGGAAAGGCGATGACTTCACGGATGCTGTCCTCTCCGGCGACCAGCATGGCGATGCGGTCGAGGCCGAGGGCGAGCCCGCCGTGAGGCGGTGCACCGTAGCGGAAAGCGTCGAGAATGTGGGCAAACTTGATCTGTTGTTCCTCTGGGGTGACCCCGAGGACTTCGAACATTTTGGCCTGGAGGTCTTTTTCATGGATCCGGATGGATCCGCCGCCGAGTTCATAGCCATTGAGGACGACGTCATAGGCTACGGCGCGGACCTTGCCATATTCACCGGCTTCCAGCAGGGGGATGTCGTCAGTGTTAGGGCGTGTGAAGGGATGGTGCACAGCGACCCAGTGGCCGTCTTCCGGGCTGAAGGCGAGGAGCGGGAAATCCACGACCCAGAGGAAATTCCATGCGGAGCTGTCTTTGGTTAGCTCCTGCATCCCGCAGATTTCCGTGCGGACTTTCCCGAGGATATTGCAGGTGCTTTCCCATGTGCCCGCCACAAAGAAAAGGATGTCGCCTTCCTGGAGGTTGGTTTTGGCAATGAGGGCGGCCTTTTCCTCTTCTGTGAAGAACTTCCAAAGTGGAGACTTATACTCGCCGTTTTCGGCCTTCACAAAGGCCAGCGTCTTGACAGGCAGGCCCGCCTGGATGGCGATTTCATTGAGCCGGTTCATCTGACCGGTGGTGATGCTGGCGAAACCCTTGGCGTTGATGGCCCGCACCACACCGCCCCCGTCCAGAACAGCGCGGAAGATCTTGAATTCACTCTTCGCAAAGACATCACCCAAGTCTTGGATTTCCACTCCGTAGCGCGTATCCGGCTTGTCAGAGCCAAAGCGGTCGAGCGCCTCCTGATAGGTCATGCGGGGGAAGGGCGTGGGGATGTCTATGTCGATGCCGGCCTTCCACATGGAAACCAACAGTCCCTCCACGAGCGGCAGGATGTCTTCCTGCGTGACAAAGCTGGCTTCGATGTCGATCTGCGTGAACTCAGGCTGGCGGTCAGCCCGCAGGTCTTCATCCCGAAAGCACCGGGCAATCTGGAAATACTTTTCCAGGCCAGCCACCATGAGCATCTGCTTATACTGTTGCGGAGCCTGGGGGAGGGCAAAGAAATGCCCCGGAGACAGCCTCGCCGGGACGAGGAAGTCGCGTGCGCCCTCCGGTGTGGGGTTGGAAAGAATGGGCGTCTCCACCTCGATGAATCCGGCATTGTCCAGATAATACCGGGCCGCTGCGGTGATCTTGTGGCGCAGGCGGATGTTCCGGTTCATGCGGGGGCGGCGCAGATCCAGATAGCGGTGCTTCATGCGCAGATCTTCATTCGATAGCTCACGGTCTAGTTGAAACGGCAGCACGTCGGCCTTGTTCAAAATGGTCACGCTGGTGACCACGATCTCGATGTCGCCGGTGCCCAGCTTGCCGTTTTCTGTGCCTGCCAGACGGGCGCTCACCAGACCCTTCACCTGGATGACGTCTTCATCTCTCAGCTTGTGGCTGAGCTTGATGAGGTCGGGATTTTCCTCGCTCCTGAAGACCAGCTGGGTGAGGCCTTCGCGGTCGCGCAGGTCGGCAAAAATGACGCCGCCTTGGTCACGCACGGTGTCCACCCACCCTGCCAGGGTGATGGATTGGCCGATGTGCGATGTGCGAATTTCGTTGCAGTGGTGAGTACGGTACATGAGAAAGGTAAAGGAAAAGGGAAGGGGCGAGGGAGGGGATGCGGAGCCTGATGCGCTTTTTTGTGCGCTCAAGCGTGAATGCCGGAACCGTGAGGAGGCCAGCGGCCTTGGGAATCAGTGGCTGTAGGGCACACCACGAAGGACCGGCTTGATGTCCCCGGCCCGGAGCTTGCCTGCCTCGTCAGGATCGGAAATGCCATCCACGAGCCCATGCAGCAGGCCGTCTTTTACGTCATAGATCCAGCCATGGACGCTGAGTTCCTGGCCGTTGCGCCATGCGTTCTGGACGACCGTGGTGCGTCCGACGTTGATGACTTGCTCCAGCACATTCAACTCACACAGCCGGGCACGCCGCAGGGCATCGGTCTCCGCGCCGTCGAGTTCTACCCGGTGGTGATGGTAGACGTCCTGGACGTGCCGCAGCCAGTTGTCGATCAGGCCCATGGTGTTGTTTTCCAGCGCCGCCATGATGCCGCCGCACCGGTAGTGGCCGCAGACGATGATGTGTTTCACCTTCAACACATCGACCGCGTATTGCACGACAGAGAGGCAGTTCAGATCCGAGTGGACAACAAGGTTTGCCACGTTCCGGTGGACGAACAACTCGCCAGGGAGCAGGCCCACGATTTCATTCGCCGGAACGCGGCTGTCGCTGCACCCGATCCACAAATATTCCGGTGCCTGCTGGCCTGCTAGTTTCCCAAAAAACCCAGGATGTTGCGCCTCCATTTTCGCCGCCCACTGGACGTTCTTGTCAAAAAGTGATTCTAATTTCCGCATCTGTCAGGAAAAGAGCGGCCCTTTCCGGCAGTCAAGTCGGCAATCCCCGGCTGGGTGAACAAATGCTCACAATCGGCATCAGGTAAAAAAATTATGCGCTAACTATAAACTGTGGGGTATATTTTCCGGAAGCACATCACATCATGCAAACTGCAGCTCCCTCCCTCCCTCCATCACCTGTTCACGCTAGTCTGCAGCAAGGTGCGCCCATTGAGCGCCGGACAGGGCTGAGTGCGGAGGAGTTTACTGCTGAGTACGCTGAGAAGAATAAGCCGGTCATCCTGACGGATGTTCTCGCGGGTTGGCAGGCCTTGGAAAAATGGACGCCGTCCTTTTTTGCGGAGCGCTACCCTGAGCAGCTTCTGAAGTTCAAGTATGGCGGGCTGGAAATGAAGATGAAGGACTTCATCCCGCTGGTGGAAGCCTCCTCACCGGGAAATCCAGCCCCTTACTGGACTAACAATGTGGTCGAGGATTATTTCCCGGAACTGATGCTGGAAATCAGCCCGCTGCCGGCGCACACCGGCGCGAACTGGGCGGCGCGAAAGTTCCTCCACAAAGGCATGGGAGCATCGCTCAACCGCGGGGCCAAAGTGGAAATCTATATAGGCGGGCCCGGGGGCTCATTCCCTATCCTGCATTGGGACGGCATGTCGACTCATGCGTGGCTCATGCAGCTTTACGGGCTGAAGCAATATTGGGTCTGGCCGCCGGAGGATCAGCACCTCATGTATCCGGGGGATGGCCCCGGGTGGAATCTGTCGCCTATCGGGAATGTGGAGCAGCCGGATCTGAACAGGTATCCACTTTTTGCTCAGGCCCGCTGCACGACATTTGTCCTAGAACCAGGCGAGGCCGTGTTCGTTCCCAGCCGCTGGTGGCACACGGCAAAAATGCTCAGTGCGTCGATCACACTAAGCACAAATACCCTCAATCACACGAACTGGCCGCAGTTTTGTGAAGACATGACCCGGCAGGCTGGAGCTGGCGGACGCGCCTTCAAGAGCGCTTACCTCGCACTCGAAAAATTCCGGTTTAGCAGAGGCTTCTGAGCCGTTGCCTGAATGTAGGACCGCCGGTCCGGGGCAGGGTTAGCGGGGTGCATGCGGGATATTTTGGCGCGCGGGGTCCGGCTGCATTTAGCTAATCTTATCCGTTGCGCTCCTGTGTGGGCAGGGAAAATACCGGGCCCCTCTTCTGCCCGGACCGTCGATTGGACGGAGGCCGGCTATTCTTCCCCTCTTAAACAACGAGAAAATTCATGAGCGCTCAGATTCGGAACATTGCTATTATTGCCCACGTTGACCATGGTAAGACTACCCTGGTTGACAAACTCCTGCGTGCCGGTGGCGCGTTTCGCGACAACCAAGTGGTGGAGGAACGGGCCATGGATTCCATGGATCTGGAGCGCGAAAAAGGTATCACTATCCGCTCGAAAAATACATCGGTTCACTGGGGTGAGCGGATCATCAACATCGTCGATACTCCAGGCCATGCGGATTTCGGTGCTGAAGTGGAGCGGGTGATGAAGATGGTGGATGGCGTGCTGCTGGTGGTGGATGCGTATGATGGTCCTCAGGCCCAGACGCGTTTTGTGCTGCGCAAGGCCCTGCAGGAAGGCCTGAAAGTTATCTTGGTGATCAACAAGATCGACCGTCCGCATTCGGAGCCGGCGGCGATGCATGACCGGGTGCTGGAGTTGCTCATGGAACTGGATGCTTCTGACGAGCAGTTCGATGCGCCTACTTTCTACGGCTCCGCACGGGATGGTTACTTTAAAAAGGAATTGAGCGATGAGAATGTAGATATGATACCGCTGCTGCAGGGGATCTGGGATCACATCCCAGCTCCGAAT
>JAYVJI010000454.1:0-6886 GCA_043769435.1 Verrucomicrobiota bacterium | reverse complement strand
AAGGCACCGGCATGCCGGGGAGCGGAACAATTATATAGGCATGAGGCAAAGCCCGCAGCAAAAATAATTTTCAGGAGTGAGCCTTTCCGGCAGATTTTTGCTCATGGTGGAATGGACCGTAATCACTTCAACCAATTCTTTCCCATGCGCACTTCCACTTTTGAATATCGATACCTCTCCACCGTGGCCATGCGGCGGGCCTGCTGGCTCACAGTATGCACGGGGTGCTTGGCCCTGCCTTTCACTGCGCTGGCGGCACCGCTGACCACGGCCTTCACCTACCAAGGCCGGCTGGAGCAGAACGGGGCGCTGGCCAATGGTGCTTACGATTTGAAGTTCGGACTCTACGCGGACCCCACGGGCGGCGCGCTGGTGGTGCCGGCCATCGAAATCCCAAACCAAGGGGTGAACGGCGGGCTGGTCTCAGCGGATCTGAACTTCGGCGGCACCGCCATCTTTGATGGCCGGGCCTTCTATCTGGAGATTTCCGCGCGGCAGCAGGGCTCCGCCACTTATGTCCTGCTCCCGGGACGCACCGCCATTCGCCCCACTCCTTATTCCATCCACGCGCTGAGCGCGGCGACGGTGAAGGACGGCGGGGTGACAGCGAACAGTCTGGCGGCGGGAGCGGTGACGACGGCGAAGCTGGCCACCGGCGCGGTGGGACTGGCGCAGTTGAATGTGGTGATCCCTCCAGCTTCGGGACAGGTGCTGACGTACAATGGTGCCGGCCTGTCGTGGCTTTCGCCGTCGGCCGGCCCGTGGCTGCTCAGCGGCGCGAACGCATTTTATAATGCCGGCAACGTGGGCATCGGCACGAACATGCCCGCTGAAAAACTAACGGTGTTCGCGACGGGCTACGGCTTTGAGCAAACCGATGGCACGGTGCGGCTGGCAACCTACACGGCGGCCAGCCACAATGCCGGCTTCATCGGCACCCGGAGTAATCATAAGCTGCATCTGGAAGTGAACGGATCCCCGCGCCTGACGGTGGGCACGGACGGCAATGTGGGCATCGGAACGAGCACTCCAACCCGAAAGCTAACGGTGGTGACCTCCGGCAGCAGCTACGGATTCGAACACACCGACGGCACGGCGAGTCTCACCACCTTCGTGGGCAGCGGCACCTGCTATTTCGGCACGCAGAGCAATCACCGCCTCAATCTGGAAACGAACGGCTCCTCGCGCCTTTCCATAGGCACGGACGGTAACGTCGGCATCGGCACCATTTCGCCCGCGCAGAAGCTGGATGTCAGTGGTAACATCAAAGCCACCGTGTTGATCCTGCGCCCAGACCCTTTTGCACCCACTAATGCAGCGGTGATCTGTGAGGATGCCGGCGTCACCCAGTTCGTGCCCTACAACACCGCCACGAACAAGCCGCTAAACATCGTCGTCACCGATGCCTCAGTGCGCGCGCTGACCATCCGCGGTGGCGCAGACCTTGCGGAACCTTTCGCCATGAGCCATGAGGGCGTAGAGCCGGGCACGGTAGTCGTCATAGATGCCGCACACCCCGGCAAGCTCAAGGCCAGCACCTGCGCCTATGACAAGAAGGTGGCCGGCATCGTCAGCGGGGCCAATGGCATCCGACCTGGCATCAGCATGATCCAGGAGGACAAGCTGGAAGCCGGCGAAAACGTGGCCCTCAGCGGGCGCGTCTATGTGAAGGCGGACACCAGCGCCGGCAGTATCGAGCCGGGCGATCTGCTCACCACGTCCGCCACCGCGGGCCGCGCCATGAAGGCTGCGGACCATTCGCAGGCGCAGGGGGCCATCATTGGGAAAGCCATGACGCCGCTCGCTGATGGCGACGGCATGGTGCTCGTGCTCGTCTCTCTGCAGTAACTGTCTACTCCTGAACTCTGACTTATGAAGACCATCCAGCTGCTTTTGCTCACCCTCATGGCTGCGGCATTGCCGGCCCGTGCCGACATCGAGGTGAGGCTCTCGGTGAAGTTTATACTTAACGCAGGAGGAGCGGCCCCCACAAACTCCAGCGACATTGACCTCAGCACTTCCACTGCATTTGATGCAGAGATCACCCACGGCAACGCGACGCTGGCCGCTACCGGACGGGGCTACCGGCTGCGGGTGGTGGAGTACCTGAACATTCAGCCGCCCTCTCCTGCTGCGGCGACCGTGAGTATCACCGGCGGCATCACCAGCGGCAGTGCTACAGTGACCTGCTCCAACACTGCGGGCCTGCAAACATGGATGCGCGTGCTGGGTGCGGGCGTCCCGGCCAACACCGTCGTCCTCGGCATCAATCCTAACACCTCCTTCACCATCAGCAACAACGCCCTGTACACCGCCCCGTCCGAGTGGTACTCCGGAAGTTTCCCCGCAGACCATTGGTACCAAGTGCCAGCCCGGAGCGCGCGGGAGTACATTGAAGCGGCGGCACTGGCTGCACAAACCACCTGGCGATGGAATCCAAGCGCGATCAACATCTACGTGAACAATTCACGCAGCGGCTCGTGCTCGTTCGTCGGCAATGGTCTTTCCATTGCGATGGGCTCCACCATTTTCACCCGGGGTACGGTCAATCACGAAATCGGGCACTTCTTCAATCTCAGCCATACGCACAACGGCGATCCGGTTTTTGCAGGTTGGGTCGCCCCTACGCCCCTCAGCAGCGGGCTAAGCAACGGCGACGGGCTGACCGAAACGCTGCCGGACCATCCTTTTTATAACATTGATCAACTGAGCGTCGGGAACTTCGGGGGCAACTATGCAGCGCTCACTGCAGGGCAGCGCCCTGCCGTGGACGACACCTTTTACAACGTTATGTCCTACCACTTGGAAGACCGGTTCCTTGATATCCAGATGGATCACTGGGCGTGGAATGCGAACATCCACCGTAAGTTCGCGTGCAGCGGCTATACGGTATTCGTGGCGCCCTTCGGGAGCAATCCTTCCGGTGCGCCGCTGGATGGCGGGCTGAATGCGAATGCGCCGCTGGCCACGATGGATGCAGCCTTGTTCTATACCGCGCGCCGCACGTCACCGGATGATGTGGTGCTGCTGAGGAGCGGCAACTACATGGCCCCCGCGACGCAAATGACCACGCCCTGCACGCTTCGCGCCGAGCGCGGTCCTGTCACTCTCACTCGGTAATCAGCCCGCCATGCCTTCACCACTATGAACCACTATGAATGCTCTTAATGCGCACCGTTTCACCCTGCTCTGCGCGAGGCTCGCCGCACTGCTGATGTGGCCGGGAGCGGCCCTCGCCCAGGACACCTTCAGCACCGGCTGGTCCGCCATCACGGGCGGGGGCGCGCCGCGTTCCGCCGCGGGAACTTTCACCATCGCCGGCGCGGTGGGGCAGTTTAGCTCCGGCCTCGCGGGCACGGCGGAAGGGTTCACCCTCACTAGTGGCTACTGGACGCTGCCGCCCGGGTTTGGAGCCAGCGCGGACCTCGCCGGTCTCATCACCAGCATCGGCAGCGGTCTCTCCCCCTCGTTTGATCCGGCGATCACGGCCTACACCACCACGGTGTCTCCCGATACCACGAGCATCACGGTGTCTCCCTTCGCCTTTGAAACCGGGGCCACTCTCCAGGTGCGCATCAATGCGGGGAGCTACGTCAGTGTGGCCAATGGAGGCACCACCGCGCCGCTGCCCCTCAATTCAGGGGCTAACCCCATAGACGTCCGCGTCACCTCCTTCAACGCCAGCGCCACCAAGACCTACACCCTAACCGTGACCCGCACCCCGCCCGGCACGCCCGGCGAGGTGGAGGCGCTGAATGCGAACGTCGGCGGCTACACGGTGAATGCCATTCTCTCGGACCAGCAGGACCGCACCATCCTCGCCGGCAATATCTCATCAGTGCAGGGCACGCCGCGCTCGCACCTTGTCCGGCTGCTGGCCGATGGCACGCTGGATGTCGGCTTCAATCCCCAGGTGAGCGCCGATGTCTATGCCGCCACTGTGCAGGCGGACGGGGCCATCGTTTTCGGCGGCACGTTCACCGCCGTGAATGGCCAGGCGCGCAGCCGCCTCGCGCGGGTGAACAGCGACGGCGCACTGGATAGCGCATTCAATCCCGCGCCCGGCGGCGATGTCCTATGCATGGTACCGGAAGGCGGCGGCAGACTCTATATCGGGGGCGGCTTCACCACCGTGGCGGGCCAGTCGCGCTCCTATCTCGCGCGGCTCAACAGCGACGGCACGCTGGATACCAGCTTTGCTCCCGCCCTCAGTGCCGTGGTCTATACCATAGCCGTGCAGCCGGACGGAAAAGTCCTCGCGGGCGGCGCTTTCACCGCTGCCGGGGGCGTGACGCGCAACTACGTCGCCAGATTCAACCTCAACGGCACACTCGACACCAGCTTTGACGCCAACGCCAACAGCTTTGTCACCACCATCAACGTCCTGCGCGACGGGAATCTCATCCTCGGCGGCTACTTCACCAGCATAGGCGCGCAGTCGCGGCCCTACCTCGCCCGCGTCAGCCCCAGCGGTGCCTTGGATAACACCTACCAACCTGCGCTGAACAATGCCGTGCTCGGCACCGCAGTACAGGCGGATGGCAAGCTGGTCTGCGGCGGCACCTTCACCTCCGTGGGCGGACAAAACCGGCACCATGTCGCGCGGGTGCTTCCCAGTGGCACGCTCGACGCCGCCTTCGCCCCGGATGCCAATGGCAATGTCTTCTCCGTGGCGCTCCAGCCGGATGGCAAAGTGCTGCTGGGCGGTGAGTTCTTCACCGTGAACGGGACCATCCGAAACCGCTTTGCCCGCATCAACAACGACCTCCCCGTGCGTCCGCTCACCGTGGTCAATGCCACCAGCGTGCTCTGGACGCGCGGCGGCTCGGCGCCGGAGTTCACGCAGGTGTCGTTTGAAGTCTTCAGCGGCGGCGCATGGACGCAGCTCAGCGCAGGCACGCGCGTGGGAACCACCGCCAACTGGCAGTTCACCGGCTACAACCTGACAAACACCGCAGGCACCATCCGCGCCCGGGGCCGCACGGCCGCCGGCTACCTCAGCGGCAGCGGCGGCCAGATAGAGCAGCAGGTGCCGTTCAACTTCCTCACCGGCTTCGCCCTCTGGGCCTTTACCAACATCCCCTCCGGCCAAAACACCACCTTCACCAGCGATGCCAACGGCGACGGCCTGTCAAATGGCCTCACCTATATCTTCGGCACCGCGCCCATCCGCTTCACCAGCCCCGGACGCATCCCCGCGCCCGCCACCATCCCCGCGGACGTGGATGTGTATTGCGAACGCACCACCACCTTCGCCGCCAACGGCTGGACCCCCGTCGCCAGTTGGGTCAACGGCGCGGCCCCCGTCCTCGCCAGCGGCGTCACCCTCGTCAGCGGCGAAGTGCGCGACTCCTTCCCAGGCCCCCGCGCCAGCTACCGCTACCGCGCCCTGCAGCGGTGAACCATTTTATACCCCCCTTTTTTCTGTTCTTTCTTGCTGCCAAGCTCCGGGCTTGCTCGATACTAGGGCCTCCCTTATGGAGAAGACAGCCATTTCAAAAAGTCATCCCATTGATTGGGCTGGCCAAATGCTGCGGATATGGCAACAAACATAGTCGTCTCTATATCCTTCATGGCATCTTTGGGAAATACACGGATCCCGATTACTCGGTTGACTTCAGCCAGCCGCTTGTAGCGTACATCAGCGGCCAATTGCGAACATACCCAAAAGGCATAAAATGTAGCCTGTTCCTGGATCTTTGCTTTTCTTTTCGTTTCCTCATTTCCGGCAACAGCTTTTAGGCCTACTAAATCAGCTAAAAAAATCCCGCACAAATCATCCAAATGCATGCAGGCGGGTATTTGTCCGGCGACTTTGGCAAGCCGTGCCAGCTCAGCCTCTTCCATATGAGCACAGGCCAGCGGAAGATCGCGGCGGATCAAATCAGCTGCGTCAGGGCATTTTATAGAGTCGGTCTCGATAAAATCCAACCAGCGACCCCAAAATCGGGATAAACGACTAATAGCATCCATCATGGCACCCCCATTGCGCAAATTATCCAGACAAACGCAGGCCGTGAATAGATCGACTTTATTTTTGGTCGCGACGCTGGATTTGAGTTCGAGAGCCAATAGAGAAATTAATAATTATCGCGAAAGCATAAAATTAGGAATTAGGTGAATTAGGTAAATTTATTCAGCTGGCACTTCTTCGGGTGGGCGCGACTTTTCGCATTCAGTTCTTGCAGCGCGTTTGAGTTCAACTATGGTATCCTTAATTGGACGAGCTGGATGCTGCCCCGATCCCTTACGATCGAACAAATGGCCACCATCCCTGCCCTCTTCATCTACTCCAGTAAGCGCGTCGCTAGATCCCACCCATGCACAACTTGTTTTACTGGTTCTTTTTCCGCAGTAACTGCAGGAAAACTTAATGCATGCTTTTAGTTGGAATGCACCAGTCGTAAAGACTTTTGTTGCTGGTCCGATGTCCATGTCTGCCAATGTCCCATTACTAATTTTTTCCAACACCCCCTCCAATACTGCGGTTGCAAGATCTAAAACGGCAACAGAATCCGGGATTACGGATTCTCCAAAAGGATTATTGATCGAAAAGCCTGCGGACTCAAATTTATACGCGCCATCTTTGCACGACCGACCTAAAACGACATTACGATTCGCTGAGTCATTGTAGACAAACCCATACAAGTTCTTGCCGCCCCTCTCCCCAATCGGATCCCGGTTGAGCCAGCGGCCCGCGATGGGGTCATAAAACCTATACCCATAGTAACACAGCCCGGATTCGTTGTCGGTGAACTTCGAGCTGAAGCGGAAGGGCATGAGGTCCGGGGTGAGGGAGCCTGCGGGGCCGGTGCTTTTTAGTTCGCGGCCGAATCCGTCATACTCGTAAATAGCGCTTAGCAGGTGGGGGGCGCCGGCATTGGAA
>JAYVJI010000453.1:0-5450 GCA_043769435.1 Verrucomicrobiota bacterium | reverse complement strand
TCATCGTCAGCCTGTATTTACAGATTGCCCTCCCGGGATAGGTTTTCGGGAAGCGCTTACTTTTTCGTATCCACGCTCATAGTGGGTAATTCCGCAGTTTCGAACTGTCCGCGCAGTGAGGCTATGTCCTCAATTTGAGCATTCCGTTCTTCAGGATCGCAGTGGCCAGTGAAAGTGGAAAATTTCGAGCAATATCCCCGCAGTGCTTCCAGAATCCGCAAATCCCTGACCCTGCAATTGTTTTGCGATTTGTGAAGGTGTAAGGTCTGTCGACCTAACATCTGCGACCATGGGATCGCCTGCAATGTGCGTTTTGATGAGAGCATCAAATGGCTGCTCATTCGAAGGGTCACAGCTGGATGGATTCCGGCGAAAGCAGCTGATTATTTTATGTGTGGAATTTTTGGATGGATCACTCCTAG
Organism: Verrucomicrobiota bacterium; assembly: GCA_043769435.1. GTDB lineage: Bacteria > Verrucomicrobiota > Verrucomicrobiia > Verrucomicrobiales > V1-33 > JAYVJI01. Next base: position 5,028 of record JAYVJI010000453.1, on the reverse strand, counting down.
CCGGCCGGTCCCGCGAGCACGGGGGGCCGTAGCTACTAACCTAATGCGTCACCGGGGACCGGACGATGAAGGCTACCTCCTTTGCAGCTGGGCACGCCGAGAGGCGGCACTGGCTGCCGGGGAGGAAACCAGTCCGGCCCTGCGGCTGCGGCATTTAGAGGACAGTGCACTCGTTCCGGAGGCGGATGTACTGTTAGGGTTCCGGCGACTCTCGATTCATGATCTGAGCGAAGCCGGGCATCAGCCCATGGGTACGCCTGACGGGAAGCTCTGGATCATATTCAATGGGGAGGTATACAATTTTCGGGAACTCCGGGAGGAACTGGAGCTGACAGGGATCAAGTTCTCCAGCGGCACGGACACGGAAGTTATTCTGCGGGCCTACGAAGCTTGGGGCGCGGCATGCCTGCAGCGGTTCAACGGCATGTGGGGAATGGCGATCTTGGATTTCCGCCAGGATGGGGTTCCGAAGCTCATGCTGGCCCGTGACCGGTGCGGGGTGAAGCCGCTATACTTTGCGGAAGATGGCCAAGGGGGGCTGGTGTTTGCCAGCGAGCTGAAGCCGGTGCTAGCCACAAGGGACCGCTGGACTCCAGACCCGATCCAAATTTCCAATTTCATAGCCTGGGCTCGCTATCCCAGTCCCGGGGCAGGTGATACTTTTTATCAGGAAATCCGGTCACTTCCTCCGGGATGTCTGGCCCGTTTAACTCCAAGCGGGCTTAAGATTGAACGATGGTGGGAGCTGCCGGAAAATGGCAGCGGAGATGCCAGTGGCACAGAGGAAACGGTAGAAAAGCTGCGGGGTCTGCTGGAGGATGCTGTTCGGCTGCGGTTGCGGGCGGATGTGCCGGTAGGCAGCTGCCTCAGCGGAGGCGTGGATTCCTCTATTATTGTGGGGATGGTGAACCGCCTGCTGGCCCAGGACGCCGGGGCCACCAATTCCGGCGGGACTCAACATACTTTCAGCGCTGTGTATGAAATGGAAGGCCCTTTCAATGAGCGCAAATTCGTGGACCGTGTGCTGTCTGGAATCAATGCGAAAGGACATTATACCATTCCCCGGGGCGAAGACTTGGTAACGGATTTCGACCAAATGGTCCGGCATCAGGAGGAGCCCCTCACCACCACCAGTGTTTTCGCCCAATGGTCTGTGATGAAGCTTGTTAAGCAAAGCGGCACAACGGTGCTTCTCGATGGCCAGGCCGCCGATGAATTATTCGCGGGATACCGGCCTTACTCTTGGTTTCTTTCCAGTACCATCCGGAAGAAGGGCCTTATGGCCGCTTTCCGGGAAATGAGGTATATCAAATCAGCGACCGGGGACAGTGCCCTGAAAAATCTGATCGCCTCGGTGCCAGTGGCCTGCCTGCCCGAAGCGATGGTGACTGCGGCGATAAAGATGGGCTACCGGCGGGCGTTGCGCCGCGAGTCTATCAAACTTCTGCCCAGGCAAAGCGCCAATTCGCTGATCGAGCACGTCTGTGACGCCCGCACGCCTGAATCCTATCCATGGCGGCGGGTCACTGAAAATCTCGACACTCATTTAAGGCAACTGCTGGTGGATTTTGGTTTGCCGCACCTGCTTCGCTTTGAGGACAAGAATTCCATGGCGTTCAGTATTGAGGCCCGAGTTCCCTTTACGGATTACCGGCTAGTCGAGTTTGCCTTCTCTCCCGCTATGAAGGATCTTAAAATTCATAAAGGCTGGGCAAAATGGGTGCTGCGCCGCGCTGGGCACGGTGTAGTCCCTGAGGATATTTTATGGAGGCGTGATAAGATGGGATTTGGAACTCCTGAAGCTCATTTGGTACAGGTTTTGGCGAAGGCATCCGGTGCCCGTTACCTCGATGCTGCGATCTCCTCTGGAATGGTGAATGGGGATGGAGCCAGAAAGGTCATTGAGGCCGCGAAGAACGGTAGCACTGATAAGCAGGAATATCTTCAGGCATTCAGAGTCATGGCCGCAGCCTCATGGCACAGCCAGTTTGGTTCAAGAAAAGCATTTAGTTGAGTGACGATATTTGCTCCAGGAGGCGGACCGAAATGCGCGGGTAGCAGCTGCCCTGCGCAGCACGTATTTCGGCAATGGTGCGGGGCTCGCGTGATGGCAGCGGGTGCGGTATCAATCACATAGGATGTGAATTTTGCTGGCCTAGACATTCTGCGTGTCTTATCAAGTTTCAGTTACACTAAAAGCGAATCAAATCAATATACGCTCCATTTCCGTTAGAAAGGTTACCTGACTCAATGAAGGAACTGACCATCATCATGACCGGCGCGGGCGCTCCTGGGGCGCGCGGCACTGAGTACGCCCTACGAGCCGGAGCTGGCTTCCATGGCGTGAAGCTGCGTATTGTCGGCATTGACCGGAATCCGTCCGTCGCAGCGAAAGGATTCTGCGATGTGGTGCGGGCGGTGCCTTCACCTTCGTCGCCGGAGTATGGCGATGCAGTGGCGAGCATCGTGAGAGAGGAGGGCGTGCGGGTCATTGTGCCACAAACGACGATGGAGATCGAATGGCTTTCGGCAAATCCAGCGCCGGGGGGAGTGCCGGTGATGGTGAATAACCGCGCGGCCATTGATTTGGCGAACAGCAAGACGGAGACTGCGCGCATTTTCCAGGAACTGGGCCTCGGAGTGCCGCGCTGGTTTTCGACGCGCACTGAGGACGCATTTCTCAGGGCCTGCACTGAACTGGGCTATCCTTACGAGCCGGTGGTGGTGAAAATTCCCGTCTCCAACGGCATGAGAGGTCTACGAATTCTGAAGGCGACGGCATGGGATTTCGCGCGCTTCGCTGGCGAGAAGCCGAGCGGTACGGACTGCACGCTCGAAGATATGCTATCCATCATCCGTACGGCTCCGTCGTGGCCTGAGCTGATGGTCTGTGAGTATCTGGAAGGCGATGAGTATTCCGTGGACTGCTATCGCGGGCGCAGCGGGGAGATTGCCATGCCGCGGAAGCGCGATGTCATACGAACAGGCATCAGTTTTGTGACCACTCTGGAGCGGCGGGAGGACATGATCCGCGCCTCAATGTTGGCGGCAGAGCGTATGGGATTGTGCGGCGTATATGGGTTTCAGTTTAAGATGCGCCACGGGGCTCCCAAGGTGCTGGAATGTAATCCCCGCGTGCAGGGCACCATGATCGCTACGCTAGCCGGAGGGAATAACATCATCTGGGCTGCCGTCGCTGATCTCCTGCCAGATGAATTGCCGCCAGTTGAACTGAATGCCAACTGGAATCCTGGCCGCTGTTACCGTTACTGGGGCGCAGTGCTGGAGCATGGTCAATCGCACACCATAGTCTGAGGTGATCACACAGCTCCAAGACCTTCTCAATGATGCACATGGGAGGAGGCTCATCGTTTGTGATATGGACGACACCCTAATTGACGAGCGATTATACTTAGCTGCGGGCTACGAAGCTATTGCGGCCTTGGCACTTCGCAATGAAGCAGGGAGTGAATCCAGTCATAAGATCGGGGAGTTGGCCACTTGGATATTAGATCAGTTCACGCACACGGGGCGGGAAGGCCTGTTTCAATATACCCGAAGTGCATATCCCGGATTGAACGGTTCAAATGCGGAGTGGCTCGAAGCGCTGCGCACAGCGAAAGTGGCTCTACCCGCCTTGCCTTGGGTGGAGGCCCTTTGCGAAGCATTACCAGAGACGCCCATGGCGCTACTAACCAACGGAAATGCCATTCAGCAGCGGAACAAGTACCACCAGATTGAGCCTCCGGCATTACGGGAGCGATTTAGGCTCTACTGCGCTGCGGAATATCAACCAAAGCCCTCGCCGGTAGGGCTTTGCCAGATTCTTAAAGATTATGGTGTGTCTGCCCATGAATGCCTCATGATTGGCGACAGCGCTGCTGACCGCGACTGCGCAGACGCAGCCGGAGTACATTTTCTCTTCGCGCCCAGAATCTGATCAGGGTGCTGACCAATCATGACTTGGCGGCAGAGTTTACGGGTTGGACTGCTGAAAAAAATCCAAAGTAAAACACTGGCATCCCATAGAAAGAGAGCCGAGCGGGCGGGATTTGCAAAAAAATGGGGTGACTGGGCGGCAGTGATTGGGACCGTGCTGCACAGCCGGGTAACGGTATACGCTGGCTGCCAGCTCGGGAAACGGGTGACGGTAAGCGCGGGAACGGTTATTGGTGCGGATGGATTTGGATATGAGCGGGCTCCCGATGGGAGACTGGTAAAGTTTCCCCATTTCGGCAGAGTGATAATTGAGGATGATGTGGAAATTGGAGCGAATGTTACCATCGACCGGGGAACGCTGGGTGACACCATTATTCAAACGGGCTCCAAGATCGATAATCTGGTGCAAATCGCACACAATGTGATTGTCGGCGAGCATTCTCTGGTCATCGCCGGGGCTGTTATTTGTGGAAGTGTGCGGATCGGGGCTCGTTGCTGGGTGGCCCCGAATGCGGTCCTGCAACAGAAGGTGGTAATTGGGGACGGCGTCACCATCGGCATGGGGGCGGTGGTCAATACCTCGGTCAAGAATTCTGAGACTATGGTTGGATATACCGCACGTCCGGCCCGGGAGGCGAAGCGAATTTCCGCTTTACTGAACCGCACCGCATCGCCAAGTAGATAGAGCATCAATTCTTATCAAGAAATCCATAATTTATGACGAGCCCGGAATTTTACTTAATGTTGGACGAAATAATTGAAGTGGCACCTGGAACCGTGGTGCCGGATTCCGTGTTGTCCGATCTTGCTTCATGGGATTCTCTGGCCGTATTGAGTTTTATCGCCTTGGCGGATGAGCGATTGAAGGCTGTTGTCAGTGGAAACAGTATCAGCGGCTGCAGAACTGGCGCGGATCTTTTGGCGCTGGTGCAGGATAAAATCACGGAATGAAGACCCCATTTGACCTGAGTGGACGACACATTTTGATCACAGGCGCATCCGGTGGCCTAGGAAGAGCGACGGCTGTTTTAGCTAGCAATATGGGTGCCCGGCTCACTCTCACTGGCAGGGATAGTGGGCGGTTGGAGG
>JAYVJI010000452.1:0-1984 GCA_043769435.1 Verrucomicrobiota bacterium | reverse complement strand
CGAGCCGATCCTTCTCGTCATCGTCCAGAGCGTAAACGGCATCTCCAGTTCGCTGAATGCCGAGTGCTTCACAGACATCATTTGCGACAAACCATGGTTCGCCATCACGGTCGATGATGCGCACCGATTTCCCCTCGAAGGCGAGGGCCAACAGTCCGTTTTGAGCCGGGACAAGGCTTTGTGTATTTTTCATATTTACAATTCAGTCTAGGCCTACGGATGACCTCCGCGGGTGCCAGGACTCAACTGGGCTTGTAAAGGCCCGGAGCTTATTTCTCTTTCGAGTATTGTATTAAGCTCTCTTGTCCCGGCGTTGTGTAGTTTTGGCCTGCTAAGTAGCCAAAATCAGGGCACAAAAAATGCCATCATTTCGGTTTAACGGCAGACCGTTACAATTCAGTGCGGTGATCCTACCCTTTTCATTTGCCCGCGTCAACAACTATTTTCGATTATTTTTTCAAGGTTGACTTGGTGGGTGGTGGGGGCAAAGTTGGGCTTGTATGAATTTACCCCATATAGAAAAGATTCCGCCGTTGAGTTATTATCTAAACGGCAGGGCGGTGTATGAGGCTCTCAAGAATGAGATCGACAAGTGCCGCGTCCTTGCCCCGGCAGATCATGACGTGGTCATTTATGCGTTCGGCATCATCTGTGAAGATGTTATTTTCATGCACCCGCATACCTTGGTTTTTCGCGGCATCAACGAGAACGGAGACGACACTCGGGTGGTGGCGCACTTCACGCAGGTCATGGCACGTGTCTGCTATGAACCAAAGAGGAAAGCGGTTGGCGTGATTACGGGCTTTGCGGAAATCCGCTAGGAGTTCATGTTTCAGGTTGATTTTACGGATGGAAAATGAGCTGTTTTTCATGATGATTTTTTTCTGTTGACTTGGTAGGTGGTGGTGGTGTGTGGCGGTGAGGTTGGTGCTGCGAGGCAATCCGGTATTCAGTATCTTCCGCCCAGGGCGGCGATTGTCCGGCCTCACTCTGGGCTTTTATCGGGCGGGTAGGTTTTCTTACTTCTGCCAGTAGGATCATTGAGGTATATCCCTTTACGGTAGCGATCTATAACTGCTTGTCTCTCTGGGTTTGTTTCTTTTGAGTGTGATGCTGTTTCCTTTTTTTCTTTTAGTGTGGGTTTCTTGCGGAGTTTCTTCCGGCTACTACTGGTGCGCCCGCTGCCGTCAGTGGTGGAGAATTGTCCTTCGTCGTCTTGCTTATACTTTCGCGCGGCATTCAGCGCATCGCTATCCTCGGGAGCTTTCCCCTTCACGGTAGAGGGCGTATCTTTCACGCGCTGGAGGATGCCGTTGATCATCGCCTCACTCATGTTATTCTCCATGTGGGAGGCGAGTGCATCATGGTCTAGGGAGTCCATGAGTGCAGGAAGATCGGTGGTGAATTTCTCTACGAGTGCATGGAACTCTGCATCAGAAATTTCCCCGTTCACGGCAGCCATGGTGAGCTGCTCTAGCGGTGAGCGCAGGGCGGCGAGCCACTGGATCGCCACGCTGGGTAACTCCGCGCGGGCGGCGGCTTGCTGGTCTTCTATGTTGCGGAAGCGGTTCATGAGATTGAGATTGTAGGATCAGACAGATCAGACAGATCAGACAGATCAGACAGATCAGACAGATCAGACAGATCAGATCAGATCGGTGTTACCCGAGCCTTGCGAGGAAGTATTCCCTGGCATCGAGTGGTAGCTTGGCGAGCAGGCGGCGCATATCTGGCGTGAGGGCGGCATCCCCTGCGCTGGCGGGTGGCGGGGGTGTGCCGGAGAAGGCATCTTCACCGGGCTGGGGGGCGGACATGTCTATGGATTCATACACCTCTGCTTTTAATAAGGGGATGCCGGAGCGGAGCAGGATTTCAAAGGTCTCTGCGGTGACTTTGCTATCTTTCTTTGATTTATGTGCGGGGGTGAACCATGGTAGGGCGGAGTCTTCTCCTAGATCGCCGTAGTTGACGGTGATGACGGCGG
>JAYVJI010000451.1:0-2344 GCA_043769435.1 Verrucomicrobiota bacterium | reverse complement strand
CGCCTCCTCCGGATCGCTCGACAGGGAAGGCCTGCTCACGGCAGCCCGCCAAGCCATCCGGCAGTGCTTAACTGCACCGGAATCCGCTCCCGCCACCAGCTCCCACTCATGAACTCTAACATCACTGAGGAATTCAGATTTGCGGAGCCGGTTTGGTTTCTGCTGCTGCTGGCCCTGCCGGTCATCGCCTGGCTGCTCGGCGCTGCCGGTCGGCAGTCCTCCCTGCAGTTCTCCTCTCTGCACCTACTGCGCGCCCTAGGCCGCCGGACCCGCTCTGCTGCTTTTCTCCTCACCGGAATTTTTAGCCTGCTCACCTTGGCTGGCGGCATCACCGCGCTCGCCCGCCCTGAGAATGTGCACACCGAGGAAAAGGCAGAGGAAAGCGGCGTGGAGATTTTTCTCACTCTGGACCTCTCCCTCTCTATGAGCATAGAAGATATGCGCCAGGGTGACCAAAAGGTAAACCGTCTCACCGTGGCCAAGCGCGTGGCCCGCGACTTTATCAAAAAAAGGGTCAGTGACCGGATCGGCCTCGTCATTTTCAGCGGGCGTCCTTATCTCGCTTCCCCTCTGACGCTGGACCAGACGTGGCTGCTCGACACGCTCGAGAAGATCTACTTCAACCAAACAGATGAAATGGGAACCGCTATCGGCAGCGCTATCGGCACAGCGGCCAAGCGACTCACCAGCCGTGAGGCCAAGGGCAAAACGATCATCCTGGTGACTGACGGCGCTAACAACTCGGGCGAACTCTCGCCCATGGAGGCCGCGAAGGCAGCAGCGACCCTGGGCATCAAAATCTACACCGTAGCCATAGGCACCTATGGCAATCACGTAGTGCCCGTGGCCACCAAGACCGGCCAGCACGTGGGAGTGCGCCAGGAGTTTGATGAAGAGACGCTCAAAGCCATCGCCAAGCTGAGCGGAGGCAGGTTCTACCATGCGCGCGACAGCGGGGCCATGGAGGACATTTTCCGCGAGATCGATGGGCTGGAAAAGACCAGGCTCAGCGTTCACCGGACCACCAGGGTGGATGAGTTATTTCACTGGCCACTCTGGGGCGCTGTGGCTTGTGGGTTCATGGCCCTAGCCGCCAGCACTCTGCTCTTCCGCCGCTATCCCTGAATGATGCCGCTCCGCATTTCCCTGCGATCCATCCACCGATGGATCCTCCTGGCACTGGCAGGTCTCACGCTTGCCCTGTCCTGCTGCACCGGTGACCCCATCACTGCTGCCGAAGGAGCGGAGCGGAAGATTTTTCTCATCAACATAAAGTCTGAGCCCCGCTTCCTGGACCTCCAGCGGTGCAACAGCGTATCCGAGCACAGCATCATGCTATCCTTGTTTGAGGGGCTGGTGGCCGAGAGCCCAGACAGCGACAAGGAAGTGGAGCCCGCTGCCGCAGAGCGCTGGGAAAGCAACGCCGACAAATCCATCTGGACCTTTCATCTGCGAAAAAATGCCGTCTGGAGTGATGGCCGTCCGATCACGTCCGCAGACTGGGTCTGGTCATGGCAACGGATGCTGAACAGGAACCTCGCAGCGGAATACAGTGCCATGCTTTTCCTGCTGAAAAATGGCCGCGAGGTCTATGGCCAAAGCGCAAAGCCGGAGGAGCTGGGAGTGAAGGCCCTGGATCCTCATACGCTGGAGGTGACGCTCGTGGGCCCCACCCCCCATTTTCTCCTCATGCTCTGTCATACATCATGGTGGGCGGTGCCGCAGCACGTCATCAAGCAATGGGGCGGCGTGACCGACATGATGAACAAGTGGACGGACGCCGGGCACATGGCTGGCAATGGGCCATTCAAACTCAAGCGCTACCTCTTTCGCCAGTATGTGGAGGTGGAGCGGAATCCCCTCTACTGGGGAGCTGCCAGCGTGAAACTGGAAGGTGTTAGGTTTTATTCCATCGACAGTGATACCGCAGAGGACAGGCTCTTCAGGCGCGGACAGTTGCATGTGACCTACAATGTGCCGCTCTCCCGTGTGCCCGTGTATTCCAAGCAATTTCCCGCATTATTCAGGAACTATAATAATCTGGCTGTGCGCTTTTACCGTGTCAATACTACCCGGAGCGCTCTCAAGGACCCGCGGGTGCGCCGGGCTCTGGGCCTTGCCCTAGAGCGGGACAGCATCGTCAATAACATCCTGCGCAGCGGACAGCGGCCCGCCCATGGCATCACCCCCCCCATGGACGGCTATGCAGGCGTTCAGGAGTTCAGCTTCAACCCGGAAGAAGCCCGCAGGCTGCTCACGGAAGCAGGATTTCCCGGTGGAAAAGGATTCCCTGCTGACCTTAATATACTCATTGCCCGCTCAGAGGCAGATACCCAGATCGCAG
>JAYVJI010000450.1:0-2061 GCA_043769435.1 Verrucomicrobiota bacterium | reverse complement strand
CGCCACGCCCAGGCTGGCGCAGCGGCTCTTCGGCATACCGAACCCCTACCTCAACAGCACGCCGCCGCATGGCAATGACTGGTCGCCGGAGGACTTCGTCCTGCATTTCCTGGCGGTAAAAGGCGACCGGAATGAAATCATCCGGGACGCTGTAGAGATGGCGCGGGTGAAGAATGGCGGATCAGGGTAGCCGCCTTATGGCTATCGAAAAAGGTGACGCTCTCCCAACGCTCAACTTTTAGGGCGAAGCATCAAGGCGGAAATCCGAATCTAAGTCTGAAGAAGGCTGCTCCACCTGCTGGGGTAACTGTCACGGATGTTTGTCCTGCGCTGGCGGTTCTGGTGAGGCCGACTGGTTCTGTCCATTCGATCAAGTCGGTGCTGGTTTGCAAAAAGGAACAGAGTCCGTCAAGCGTTGGCCATGAAAGGAGCAGGTTTCCTTCCGGGGTGGGTTTGGCTTGCATCCGGGGAGGCTGGCCGCTGCTGGCGCTGAAGTTGTCAAATGTGGCAGAGGTGGCGGTATTGGAGTCGCTGAAGATGAGTATCCCTGTGCCTCCGGTTTCGTAGTTGGCATCAGATGCCCGGGTTTCCACTACTGGAGCCAAGGGATCGGTCAGATCATGGATCCGGCCGATGAAATCTCCACCGATTCCGATGAATACGAACCGGTAGCTGCGTCCGGCTTCCAAGGTGATCCGGGCGGTGCCGATGCGTGTGGGGTTCTCGTCGACGATCCTGTTAATTTCGACGTCATGGTCCTGAGCTTGGTAGGTGAAAGCGTATCCGTTGATGGCTCCTGGTCCGGGAGCGGGCTGGATGCGGGCGAGAATGCCCATGCTGGAGTCTTCTGCGGGATTCCAGTTGAGGATATCTACTGTGATGCAAAAATCCCCGTAAGTTTTGTCCATTCTGAGGCTGCCTGACCTTGCTGGACCGAAGTTCGCCGCGTCCGGGGATGGCTGGCAACTAAGGCGGTATGGCGGTGCCGCCGGCAGCCTGCAGCGGGGCAAACCGGGTCCACCCAGTGTCGTTGCCGTCATTGAAATCATCATTTTGCGCCACTGCCATAGACACTGACAGGGCGAACAGGCAACCGGTGTAGAGTAGGTTAGGTATTTTCATGGCAGGCCAAGTGAACGGGATTGTTCGCCAGATGTCAATGCCTACCGAAAAGAAAACCCGTGGCGCGAGGAACAGGACGCCATGCAGGATAAAGACTGGGCTGCCCGCGCGGTCATGCTGCGGCATCTTCGTCGTTATCCCAACCCACAACGCCTGTCCATCCATGTCCGCCCGAGCCACGCTGGTAAATTGCCGCCGCGCGAGCCACTGGTGTAATATGCGCATCCTTTTAATATTCCTCGTTCTTTCCCTCACCTCCTAAAGTCTCACTCTGGGGGGAGCTGCCGTCGTTGAATGGGGACTGGAAAATGAAAAGAGCGAGAATCCTGCAACCAGACCAACAGACCCGGTCACAAACCGAGCGGTGACGTTGCAAGACCTCGCCAAGGACAAAGTATATGGATGGGCCAAGCAAGTCAAGGGGATGGCAGAAAGTGGTCCTCATTCCTCATTCCACACCCGGAATGCCCCCCGTGAATCAGACGGTGGCAGGAACAAAGCGCTGGCGGCAAAGTCCTGTGGCACGCAGTTCCTCGCAATTGGCCTCAATCCGGAGCGATTTGCTGGCGGGACGGAACCCCAGTCGCCGGCTGATGCAGTCCTCAAGTACATTCATGTGCGCGTCCTCAAATTCCACGACCTTTGAACAGTCTAGGCAGATGAGGTGGCTGTGATGAGGGTGGTTTATGAAGTTAGGATCATAGATTGTCTGATCACGTCCGAAGTCCAAAGTGCCCAGAAGGCCGCCTTCCACTAGCAGTGCGAGCGTTCTATATACCGTGGCCCGGCTGGCAGTGCGGTCGATCCGGCGGGTGCGCTCCCATAATTCATCCGCTGTGAAGTGGTCCTGCGAGGTAAATATGGTATGAAAAATCAGGTCGCGCTGGCGGGTTCGGCGCAGCCCTTGAGTGCTCAGCTGGGCATCAAGACGGGATTGGA
>JAYVJI010000449.1:0-3808 GCA_043769435.1 Verrucomicrobiota bacterium | reverse complement strand
GCCCATTGGTTCATCGAGCTGTGGGACGTGATGAACGAAGGCGGCTTCGACCTCATCATCGGCAACCCGCCTTACCTCGGAGGGCAGGCGCTCAGCGGCAGCTACGGCCACGCCTTCTGCGAGTGGGTGAAATGGGAATACGCCCCCGCTGGGCTGAGCGAACTCGTGGTCTATTTCCTCCGCCGCATCTACGACTTGCTGCGCGACGGCGGCTTCATCGCGCTCATCACGACGAACTCAATCAAGGACGGCGATGTGCGCGCGGATGGGCTTGAATACTTGCTTGGCGCGCAAGCGCAGCCGCCGGGGAGCCTCGTCTTTGTCACCAACGGCATTCGCTGGCCGGGCGTGGCCAATCTCTATGTGTCGCTGTTCTCGCTGCACAAAGGCGCGTGGGAATCGCGCCCTCGTTTCCTCGACGGTCGGGAGGCAAAGTCATCAGTGCTTTCTTCGAGGATTACGAAGACGCAGGCGCTCCCAAAACGCTGCTCGAAAACGATGGCCGCATTTTCCAAGGCTCTATCTTTCTCGGCGATGGGTTCATGCTCACACACTCGGAAGCCGAGGCGATGAAACGCAGCGACCCTCAACTCGCAGACGTTATTTTCCCGGTCATCAACGGGCAGGAAATTAACAACCACCCAGACCACGCACCGGGACGGCAAATCATTAACTTCTTCGACTGGCCGCTCGAAAGAGCAGAACGATATGGCGAGGCGTTCGCGCGAGTCCGCGACTTGGTGAAGCCAGAACGCGAAAAGCAGAAGGACGAAGGAGGACGGAAGAAATGGTGGCAGTTCTTGCGGCCTCGACCCGAGCTTTACGCGCGAGCGAAGGATTTGCCTTGGTGCTTTGTCGCATCGCGGCTGACGAAGCATTTGAATTTCATCACCGCGACGCCAGACCGCGTTTTTCTCGACACAATTTACGTCCTCACCACCGACCGCTGGAGCGACTACGCGGTGGTGCAGAGCACGCTGCACGAAGTCTGGGCGCGCAAATACAGCGGCGCGCTGGAGACGCGACTGCGCTACTCGCCGACGGACTGTTTCGCCACCTTCCCATTCCCGCGCGACCCCGCGCACGAAGCCGCGCTGGCGGCCATCGGCGAGGCTTACCACGAACACCGCCGCGCCCTCATGCGCGATCTCTGGCTCGGCCTCACCGACCTCTACAACCTCTTCCACCGCCCCGACCTTACTGCTGAACTCATCACCATGGAGCGCGGCGACCGCGCCACCATCCCCGGCGCCGAAGGCTTCACCCGCCTCTTGCGCCTGCGCGAACTCCACATCGCCCTCGATACCGCAGTCCTCGCCGCCTACGGCTGGGACCGCCCCAGCGACTTCGGCCCCCCTCTCCAACTCCGCCACGGCTTCCACGCCCTCGACAACCTCCCCGAAAACGACCGCACCCGCTTCACCCTCCACCCCGAAGCCCGCCGCGAAGTCCTCGCCCGCCTCCTCAAACTAAACCACCAACGCGCCGCGGCTGAAATGGCCGCGACATTGGAAGCCTCCAACACAGCGAAAGCACGAGCCTCAAAAACAAAACACCCGGTCAAAACAGACGCCACCGAAGGCCTGCCACTGTTTACGATTCCTCCAACTCCAGCACCGGCAGAAAGTTTTGTCTTGCCGAATGGACAACGTCCGACTCTTACAAAGACCAGTGAACTCTTCCTGCTCCTCATTCCCGCCTTGGTGCAGGAGGCGTCCGGTCCGCTCAGCTATGAAGATCTCCTAGCGGCCTTATCCTTCCTGAACGATCCTCCCGCACAAGCTCCTGCCCTGCCCGGAAACACCCCAAAAACCTACAGCGCATGGCGGAAAGGTTTTCCCGCCGCCTTGGTGAATCCCACCGCGCTGCGGGCCGCCTTGCATGATCTCATCGTCCAGCGGCACTTGCTGAATTTGCGCCCCTCCGGTGAGTCATTCGAGTTTTTTCCAGGCATGAATTTTCAAGCCGTAAGAAACGCTTGGACCATCACGGATGCCAAGGCGGCCCTCGCCATGACTTCCAGACGCCAAGCCGTCACGGAGGTCAAACCCGTCATGCCAGCCTTCCGGGAGGCCGTTCCACTAACGCTACTCGATGAGTGGTTCAAAGTCGCCTAGCCATGAACCAAGCCGATCTCCTTCAACACCTTGCCAGCCGCTAGCCGTAAATGCCCAAGGCTATGGGTGAAGCTGGGTGAAGGAGTTGGCTTTTTTTACAATACAAAACGTGGAATGCTGAGGACTTGGTGAGACGGATTACTCTGCGGCCCCGGATTGCACATCATCTGGGCCGAGCCCACCAAGAAGGGCGCTGGGGGCCACGTCGCTGGTAAGACGACCTTTTGCAGATTCATTCGATATCTGCGGGTGACGGGGGGCCATTACCGGAAGGATATTACTTCAGGCATTCTGGCGGCAAAACATCCGGCACCTGCCCGGGGTGGTGGATGACGCGGAGCCTGTTGTGTGGCGGGATGGATACTGCTGTGCCTAGCGGATGATCTGCCAGATGCCTCCAGAGAGCATCCACCATGCATCCACTGCGATTTCCACGCCCATGCCTTTATGCACCATGGCTATGGGATACATGCCTTCCTGAGAAGCTGCGCGGAGCAGGCGACCGGACGCGGCGGTTTCGACCGGCAGCGATCCTCCGGGGAAGGGTTGTAGTTCCCAGGCGGGATCTGGCAGGATGTCCGGCAGAAAAAGCTGCCGGAGGGATTCTGCCTCTGTGAGTTGATAGGCTGCGGTGAGGGCGGCAGTGCGCTGGGCAAACATCAGGCAGCAGGACGCTGCATCCCTGCGGTCCAGAATGTCCCACAAGGCGCGCATCTGCCGCGTCATGATGTATTGGCATCCAGCGCCGCCATCCTGCTCTAGGGCTTGCTTCCACGGGGGTTGCGGCCATGGCGGGGGCAGGTGAAAGGTAGCGCGCACCTCCATGACCGGGGGCTCAGGATGGCGGACGGGGTCTGCGGCATTCCAGTGGATATCCTCGGCCACTCCCGGCAGTGCCAGGAGCGGAATGTCTTCATCTTCATCCGGCGGCTCATGGGTGTGGGCATCTTCATCCTGCCCGCCGTGTGGGTGACTGTGGCCCTCCGGCCCCGGGGTGTGGCCTTGGTGATGCCGGGGAAATGTGTCAGGGCGGGCCTCGATGGTGCCGCAGTTCACGGAGGTGCGGTGGAGAGAACGCAGTCGCCGGTGTTCCAGCGACAGCACGGCGGCATCTGCGGCATGGAAGTCGCCCCCGGTGGCGCTGAGGCGCAGCAGGATTTCGTTAGGGCCCTGGAAGAGCCATTCATTCACGGGGATGTCCACATGAAAAGCATTTCCGCTGGCCTCATGGAGGATGGGTACGTCATTGAGGCGGACCTCTACACCGCAACCTGAGGCGCGGAGGACGATCCGGAAGTGCGGCTGATCCGCAGGGTGAAGGAGGACGCTCATGTTGGGTAGAGTTGAATCGGAACGGCGGCGCCGGGGGCTCCCTCCGCTGGCCAGCGGCGGGCCGGCATTATTTCCACCGGGCCGGCGGGGGACTCGCTAGGCGGGCGCCAGGCGCGCAGCCGCATACCGCCGGGCAGCCATTTTTCGACGGAGTGAAACACCAGGCCTTCACAGGCGATCCGGGCCTTGAAAATATGGTCACGCGGGTCCGGGAGCGGAGAGCCCGGCGGGGCTATGCACTGTGCCTGAATACTGCCAGCGCGGCGGGCGTCGGTGGCGGTGCCGCTGCGGATCAGGATGGACTCTGTGTCTGCGGCAGAGCGTCCTTCCAGCCAGAGATCTACGCGGCCATTGCTTTT
>JAYVJI010000448.1:0-2096 GCA_043769435.1 Verrucomicrobiota bacterium | reverse complement strand
CCAGAGCCATCCAGAATTCAGCAGCCCGAGGCGGGTATTCAGTCCTGAATAAGTGAAAAACAACGGCAGCAACAGCGCCACTGCCAGTGGCTGCGTGCGCTCGATCACCATCCGGCTAACGATTCCCCTCGGCAGCGCGGCTCCCATGATGAACGCCCCAAAAACAGCGTGCAGCGAAATGTAGTCAGTCCACCATGCGCCCAGACACATCAACGAGAGCAGGAATGCATACTCTCCATCTCCCAGGCAGCCCCGCTTTTCCACCCCGGCTGCCCAGCGCGCCAGCAGGGGACGGATCAAGCCCAGCGTCAATGCCACGTAGCCAATCCCACCTCCTATGCTCAGCACGGCGTGCTGCATGTCACCGTAAAAACTCGCCAGCACGATGGCCAGCAGTGCCCATGCTGCCGCATCATCGATCGCGCCAGCCCCGATCGCCACAGTCCCCATGGTCGTTCCGGTCAGGCCCTTGAAATGAATGATCCGGGCCAGCATGGGAAATGCAGTGATGCACATGGACGCTCCCATGAAGAGCATGGTATTGCTCAATGAAGTCGCCTTTGGGACCAGCGAAGTGTGGTGGAAGAAAAACCAGCCCACCGTTGCCCCCAAAATGAACGGCACCGCCATGCCGGCCAGAGAGACCGCCACGGAACTTCCAAGGCGCTTCCGGACGATGTCCATGCGAAACTCCAGTCCGACGATAAACATGTAGATCGCCAGACCCAGCTGGGACACAGGAAACAGCACCTTCATGGAATCCGCCGGAAAAAGGCTCGCCGAGACACTGGGTGCAAACAGCCCCAGCAGCGATGGCCCCATGCAAACGCCGGCTATCATTTCCGCTACCACTTGCGGCTGGCCCATGCGGGCCGCGATCATGCCCACCACCCGACAGAAAAGGATGATGATGGCGAATTGCAGAAAAAACTGGATGGCGAGATCGAGATTGCTCATAAGATGTTACTTCACAAATGGCACCATAGCGATTGTAATGGAAATAGAGAATTGGCATGGGATTGATCGCGAACCGCTATCACTCCCATGGATCTCCGCCACCTCCGCTACTTTCAAGCCATCGCTGAAGAACTCAGTTTTTCCCGCGCCGCAAGACGACTGAACATCGTGCAGCCTGCTCTCAGCCGGGCGCTCAAGGAACTGGAATCGGAAATCGGCACGGAACTGGTGGCGCGCACCCAGCGCAGCGTCACCCTCACTGCGGCGGGCCGTGTCATGCTGAAGGAGAGCGCCCTGCTTTTTGAAAGGCTGGACCACACTCTGCGCCGCGTGCGGCGGGCCGGAGCAGGCCAGGAGGGGGAATTGAGGCTCGGCTACATCGGTCCCCCGGTGCAACCATTCCTCGGCAGGCTCCTGGCGGAATACGCACGGCGCTGCCCACTAGTCACCGTCCACCTTGAAGAACGTACCCCCGAGCGGGTCTGGGAAATGGTGGCCAATGGCCGCCTGCACCTCGGCCTCACAAGGCCCGTGCTGGCACATGCCGGCCTCCGGATGCGGACTGAGATCCTGCGCCGCGAACGGCTATGCGCCGTCGTTCCAGAGTCTCACGCATGGAAGACCCGGAAGACCCTGACGTGGAAATCCCTCGCCGGAGAATCGCTCATCATCCTCGCTAGGCGGGAAGGCGCCGGTCTTCACGACGAAATCCTCGCCAGCTGCCGCGCCGCTGGTTTTACCCCCCGCCTGATCCACACTCCCAGCCTCATCAGCACAGTCCTGCGTTATGTCGAGGCTGGCTCGGGCATCGGCATCGTGCCCGACAGCATCAGCGCTACCGATGCCCTTAAAACCTGTGCCACCATCCCCCTGACTCCCCACCAGACAGTGCCCCTCGTGGTGGTCTGGAAAGGAGACCATGAAGAGCCGCCAGTCACCGCATTCCGAAACCTCTTAGCTGCATGGCTCTCGGATGGCACGCTCTGGGGCAGCAAGCCCATCAAAAAATAGCGCCGCTAGCCGCCAAGTTTCCGGGCTGTTATTGAGGCCTCCCGCCAGCTAGCAGGCCAGGCAAAACAAAAGATGCTAATGGCGATCACCACTATCAGCGATACGACAAAGGACAAAGGACAAAGGAC
>JAYVJI010000447.1:0-4714 GCA_043769435.1 Verrucomicrobiota bacterium | reverse complement strand
CTCCTTTTCAAGAACCCTGGCCATAGGGCCATAACGTGAATTCCTGAAATCCCTTTGACAAGGCGCGCTGCCGCAGATAGGCGCACGGCCCTACCGGAGAATCCGCCGGTTGCGCATCATGGCAGGGTAGCTCAGCGGTAGAGCAGGGGACTCATAAGCCCTTGGTCGGGAGTTCGATTCTCCCCCTTGCCACCAATTGTCCATCCTAACATCCAAGAGTGGCATGGCGAGTATGGAGCCAAAGCCGAAGCCCCGAAGGTTAGTTTTTCTGTTCTGTCCTGTCAGTCGACGCAGCAGGGGCAGTTGCTGACGAAATGGTCCGGGCCGCAGGGCCGGAGCCCTGGCAACTGACCTATACTTTCGGCGTAACGGGGGGCTTTGACACGGTGGCCGTAGGCACAACCGGGCGGTGGATTGACAGGGCTGGGAACATCGCCGGCGGGGATGTTCCGATGCGGACGGACAGTGGGATCCGGGACCGGGATCGCGCTTAGCAGCGCCCTCGTATATGCGTGCCGCGGCTGTGAGGTGATCACTTCTGCCGGGCCATACTCGACGATCCTGCCAAGATACATGATGGCGATGCGGTCGGAAATGTGGCGGACCACTGCAAGATTGTGGGAGATGAAAAGTAGGCTCATGCCGGTTTCCCGCTGCAGATCCAGCAGGAGATTCAGCACCTGACTCTGCACGCTGACATCAAGAGCGCTCACCGGTTCATCGCAGACGATCAGGCTGGGATTCATGGCGATAGCCCGGGCGATGCCGATGCGCTGGCGCTGGCCCCCGCTGAATTCGAAAGGAAAACGATCTGCGGCAGCTGCGGGCATCGCAACCCTGGCGAGTAGAGCTATAACCTTTTCCCGGCGCTCTGCGGCTGTGCCGATCCGGTGGATGATGAAGGGCTCTTCAAGAATGGCGCCCACGGTCATGCGGGGGTTCAGAGATTCCGCAGGGTCCTGGAAAATCATCTGGAGGTCCTTGCTCAAGCCGCCGGCTTTCATGCGGGTGATGTCCTGTCCCTTGTAATGAATTGATCCCTCCATCGCCTGATTGAGCCCGACGACAGTTTTACCCAGAGTGGTTTTACCACATCCGCTTTCGCCGATCAATCCCAGGGTCTCGCCCGGCCTGATTTCGAGAGAAATGCCATCGACTGCCTTGCAGTGCGCGACGGTGCGCTGCAGCACGCCCCCGCGGATAGGAAAATGAACGCGCAGGTTTTCGACTTTGAGCAGTGACATGGAAAGAATGGAT
Organism: Verrucomicrobiota bacterium; assembly: GCA_043769435.1. GTDB lineage: Bacteria > Verrucomicrobiota > Verrucomicrobiia > Verrucomicrobiales > V1-33 > JAYVJI01. Next base: position 3,457 of record JAYVJI010000447.1, on the reverse strand, counting down.
TGAGAGCAGTGAGGCCACACGGCGGCGGATTGCAATCGCCCACTCATGCTGGCATTCAGGTCCGGGTGGTGCGGCCATAGCCATCGATGTTCTGCGCTGCTGCTAGCCGATTTGTGAAAATTGAATCCATTCCCTTTGCTCTTGCCGGGCGGGAGGGCCTGGCTCAGTTCCTCTAGAATTATGAGACATGCACCCATTCCATCTGAGCTATTTATAGAGAATCGCGCGCGCCTGAAAGCCATGCTGCCCGCTGGAGCGCTGGTCATTCTGAATGCCAACGACATCCCGCCCACCAATGCAGACGGCTCCCTTATTCCGGTGCCGGGCTCGGACCTTTTCTACCTGTCGGGCGTGGCGCAGGAGGAATCCATACTGGTGTTGTTCCCAGATGCTCATGATGATAAAATGAGGGAGATGTTGTTCATCAGGGAAACGAATGAAACCATCACGGTCTGGGAGGGCTATAAGCTGACAAAGGAACAGGCCGTCAAAGTAAGCGGGGTGCCGCGCATTCATTGGCTGAGTGAATGGCCGATGATGCTGCGCAAGCTGATGTGCGAGGCGACGACGGTTTTTCTGAACAGCAATGAGCATCCCAGAGCTGACGTGACGGTGCAAACCAAAGAGGCGAGGTTCGTCAGGGACATACAGCAGGCATTCCCGCTGCACCGCTATGAACGCCTAGCCAGAGTGATGCACGAGCTGCGTCCTGTAAAAAGCAGTCATGAAGTGAAGCTGCTCCAGAAGGCCTGCGACATCACCCGCGATGGTTTTCTACGCCTGTTGGGAATGGTAAAGCCAGGAGTGAATGAGTGCGAAGTGGAGGCAGAACTGGCGCATGAATTCATCCGTCAGCGTGGCAGGTATGCCTATAATCCTATCATCGCGGCAGGAGCCAACTCCTGCGTGCTGCACTACAATGACAACAACCGTGAATGCCGGAAGGGAGACGTGCTGCTCCTTGATGTCGCTGCCTGTTATGCTAACTACAACGCCGACATGACGCGTACGATCCCGGTCAGTGGCAAATTCAGCAAGCGTCAAAAAGAGGTCTATAATGCGGTGCTCCGCGTGCTCCGGAAATCCATCGCTGGACTGACTCCCGGCAAGCTGCCCCGCGACTGGCAAAAGGAATCCGAGCTGATGACTCAAGAGGAACTCCTCAAGCTGGGCCTGATCACCACCAAGGACATCAAGAAGCAGGATCCTGACAAGCCGGCTTTGAAAAAGTACTTCATGCACGGACTGGGACACCCTCTGGGGCTTGATGTGCATGATGTGGCCACGATAGGAGCCGCCTTCGCCCCAGGTTGGGTGATGACCGTGGAACCGGGCATTTACATCCCGGAGGAAGGATTCGGCGTTCGCCTGGAAAATGATGTGCTCATCACTGAGACCGGGGTGGAGGACTTGATGGGGCATATCCCCATCGAGATCGAAGAGATCGAGTCGCTCATGAGCCGCAAGTAATTTCGGCCGCGTCCCTAAGCTGTAGTGCCGTCAAGGACGGATGCCGCGGGCCTCAGGGATCAAAGCTGATCCTGATACTGCAGCGGCTATCCGGTGCTGGCAATATCCATGTCAGCAGTTCCCTGCCATCCGGCCCCAGGGTTCTGCTGGGTTCTATGCTGGTGGATGTCCATTGGTGGAGATCACCGCTGCACTGGAGTGCGGCGGAGATGCCGGGCCGGCGGGCGGACTTGATCCGCAGGTGCTTCAGGCCGTTTAGCTCCACCCAGTCCACGCTGACTCCGCCAGTCTGGGACGGTGCCAATGGCGGGGTGGCCTGCGCATATTCTGCTGCATTTGCTATGCCGTCGCTGTCAGGATCTGCCTGCGGGGAGCTGTCTGTGCCCGGCGGGAACGCCGCTGCCTGCCATTGTGCAAATGTCAATGGACGCAGTTCTCCACCGGGGTCAAGGCTGGCCCGCCAGCCCTCCGGCAGATGGATGGCGGCAGGGCCTTGATAGACAAGCGAATGGCCATCACCATCCCCCTTCCCGGGCCATGGTGCTGCATCTGACCACGTAAAGGAAAAGAGTAATTCGCCCGTCGCATTTCTCAGCGTCAGTGTCTCGCCTCCGTTGGAGAGTTTTCCTGCGAAGACCGCCGCGACGGGGAAGCTGCCGTAGCGTGAGGCAAAGGCTGCGGCATTTCGCGTTAGGATCATAGTGCCCCCTGCAGGAATCCGGCTGGAGGATCCTGCCGGAAAGGTTAGGGTTATCCCGTCGCTGAAGTAAGCCCCGGCAAGATCCACAGCGGTGGTGGCACAGTTCCAAAGCACGATGTACTCGAAGTCCTCTGCTGCGAACCCCGCCGCAGCCTCGGCGAACGTGGGAGCAGCGGGGTGATACATGAGTTCCCTGACATAGAGCCCTGAGCCGGCGGTGGTATGCGTCATGCAGTGGTATTGAAACGGGGCGCTCCAGTGGCTGCCCACCGGGATGGGCTGCCCCGGGGCATCCGGCTCGAATGGGCCGGCGGGATCGTAGGTTCGGGCGAAAACCAGCGAGGAGGCGTCTAGGACTATCGGGTGAGTATACTCGTGAACATAGGGCGCGATTTCCGGGCCATCGGGAACGATACCCCCTGCCTGGAGTTCAGCTTGGATGAGGAAATCCGTCGATAGCAGTCCCCGGTTTAGCCCGTGGATGGCGAGGACGTTGTCTCCGGGAAGGAGCAGCGTGGAGGGCGCCGTATATTCCTTGAAAAGGATAGCCTCCGAGTCCGGCAGGTTGGAGTTGGCACTGGAATTCCATGCGGCAACGGCTGGCGCGTTGATGGAGGCTATGGGAATGCCGTTGAGGTAGGCCAGCATCCCGTCATCACAGCGGATGCGCAGTTTTACGAATGTCCACTCGCTGATCTCCTGCGCTGTGGCTGCGAAGGGAATCCGGATGAAGCAACTGGTGGTGACGCCCTTCATCTGCAGATCCGCCGGTGGAGCCGTCATCTGCAGCCCGATGTAGGGAAGGTAGTCCGTGACGTCATCATAGCCGACACCTCCGGTCCCCGGAGTCCATGAGCTGTCATTGAACCCCAGCGTCATCCACGCGGGCCCGGGCACAGCCTTGGACTGCGGCAGCTTCACCCGCAGCGGCGCATTCAGCGGCAGCAGCGTGCGCAGGACCACTGCCTGGCCGTTTGTGCTATCAAAAAGCCGGGGATCGCGTCCATCCATTGTGTAGTAAATTTTCGCACCTGGTCTCGCCATGGAGGGACTTGTCATGGTCAGCGTGGTGACCCCGCCTGATACCGAGCTGAGCCCGGCAGGTGGCCGTGTGAATTTGCTATCCATCCAGTTGAGCCTCGATGTGAGCCAGTCCTGCACATGCTGCACTTCACCCTCCCAGCCCCCGGGACCGGCTGGCATTCCCGGCCAGCGGCTGAAGTTTCTCACCGCTGCCTCGCTGGTCGTCTCGGCGCGCAGAGCAGCGACGGTGGCTGCGACACTGGC
>JAYVJI010000446.1:0-5054 GCA_043769435.1 Verrucomicrobiota bacterium | reverse complement strand
GGCTTCCCCTTCACCTTTTGGGTGAACTGCGGAGCAGTTGGATTTCCTCTCTGGTGGCCGGATGCAGCGGATTTCCCCATTTGGACTCACGTTTTTAGGCTTCTTTCTGTCCTGCTTGCCGCGAGTGGTTATTTTGGGGTACGGGCGCTGCGCCCGGCGGTGGCTGCCGCCGCAGTGGATGATCCGGCCCCGCCGCCGGCCTCGGTCGCCGCCTTGCCGGGAGCCCCGGTGGACAAGCCCTCACGGAAGCTGCCACGGCCGGAGTTTGACGCGGTGCTGGCGGCAGAAGGACCGGAGCAACTCGTCCTGCTGGTGAAATGGCTGCCTGCCGCGGACGCCGCAGAGATGAACCTCATGGCGGCGGCATTGGATGAGAAGAAGCGTCTCCATTCCCCGCTCTGGCAGGTCTTTGCGTCCCGCTGGGCGGAGGTGGCTCCGGATGACGCGCTTCTTTTTGCGCGGCCCAAGTCGCTGGAGCTGGTGAAGGACTACGCGGGGTTCCTAGGGATCAAAAACACCATCTCCTATACCGTGAACATCCCCCTCATGGATGTGTATCTGGCCCTGCTGGGAATAGATGCGGAGGCGGCCCTGAGTCCGCTGGCGCAGGAGCCGGGCGCGATATTGAATCAGCTCCTGCACATCCTGATGCACAGCGTGGAGCAGCCGCGGCGCGAGGCCTGGGCCGCGGCGAATGCCCAGCTGCCGGAGGCCGCGCTTTGGGCGGCCAAGCCGGAGGTTCAGCCTGTCGTTTCACACCATCCTGGACGCCACGGCTTAAGTGAGGAAGTCACCGCTCTGCGCGCGACGCTCAAGGCCAAAGACCTCGCCGGAGTCCGCGCGAAGCTGGATGCCATGCCCATGAACTATCACCGCTCGCTGGTGGAAATGGACTACGTGGCTGCGCTCGCGGAACAAAAATCTCCCGCCGAGGCCGCGCAGTGGGCCTCGGCGAATCTGAAAGGTCTCGCCCGGATGCAGGCCATCGCGCTTGCGGCCAAAGCCCTGAGCAAAACCGATCCGCTCGCCGCCCTGAAAATGCTGCGGGACCACAAGGTGCCGGACTTTGGCCAGACCCAGATCGGTATCACGGAAGCCCGCGGTCAGGGATCAGGCAGCACCAGCTACCGTGGCGGAGACCGCGATTCGCTGGTGGCAACGGTGAAAGCCGCGGCCAAAGCCGACCCGCAGGCCGCGCTGGACTACCTGCTTACCGCCGGCGGCATTTTGCCGCGCGATATGCAGCAGCGCTATGTGGACGATGAGGACACCACGAACAACGGCAGCCTAGGCCGCGGCGTTTTCAAAGAGTGGGCGGCGAAAGATGCGAACGCCGCCGCCGCGTGGCTGGCGAAACAGTCATCGTCTGCCGGACTCTCGGAGATGGTGCCGCTGGTGGCCGGGCCGCTTCTCATGCAAGGCGCGGAGCAGGGCCGCACGTTCATTCAGAATCTGCCGCAGGGCAGCTTTCGCAGTGAAATGGTGCGCTATGCCGCCGCGCAGTGGGCGCAGGCGGATACGGTGAATGCGCTCCAGTGGGCCGCAGATCAGGGCGGTCAGGCCGCCCTGGAAGGGGCCTACCGCGAGTTGGCAGGTAAAAATGCCGCGCTGGCCAGCGAGCACTTTGCCGCGCTGCCGCCGGAGGCTCAGGCCAGTCAGCTCGCACGGGTGACGGAAAAACTCGGCCAGCAGAAGCCGCAAAATTTGCCGCAGTTTCTGAGCACCCTAACGCCGGAGCAGCAGGCCGCCGTGGACCTGCGCAAGCCGATCACTGCCTTCGCTCAGCAGAATGTGGAGCAGGCTTCCGCATGGGTGAATGGCATGGCCCCCGGCCCGCTCAAGGACTCCGGCATCAGCGGGCTGGTGGACTATTTACTCAAAGCCAAACAGCCCGACCCCGAAGCCGCCGCACTCTGGGCCGCCGCCTCCTCCGTGCCGGACGACGCCTCCCGCCGGCTGGCCCGCGTCGCTGCCGCATGGCAAAAACTGAACGCCGCGGGAACCGCAGACGCCATTCGCGCCAGCGCCCTGCCGCCCGCCGTCCAGGAGCAACTCATCAGTCATCTCAAGTAATTAATCACCCGCCGCCCATGAACACAAAATCCATCTCCATCACCGCCGGTGCTCTGCTGGCCGGCTGCGCCGCCGGCTGGTTCACGTCAGCGCCCGCGCCCGACTTGGCATCGGCAGCCGCCTTGCCGCCGACCGTGCAAAGCGTGCCGGACAAGGCCACCGCGCAGGCCGTGAAAGTGCCGGCCAAAAAATCTTTCGCCGCGCTCTACGCTCATCTTGTCTGGCTGGAGACGGCCTCTGCGGCGGATGTCGCGCTGGACCTGTGGGCTCCGAATGACCACGACAGCACGCGACGCGCGCTCAATATGGCCCGCTTCATGCGCTTCACCGCGCCGGAGCGGCTGACGGCGCTGCTGGCCATCAAGGAGGGCACGGGCCGCAACTGGACGGGCGATGAAAAAGGCTGGCTCACGCCCACCGTGTCGGACATGATGATAGAAGCACCGGAGGATGTGGTCCGCCTGCTCACGCGGGCCGGCGTTCCCGATGACACCACCGGCCTCTTGGACAAGCTGTTCGCCAAACAGGGCTACGATGGCTGCCTAGCCTTTCTCAACAAACTGCCGGACGAGGAACAGGACCGCCTGCGCGGGGCCGCGGTCACTTTGCTGGCGAAGAAAGGCCTCACCCGTGCCCTGGCAGAGAGCCTGAAAGTGCCGGAAGGCTCAGCGCGGAATGGAATGGTGGAGGCCGTGGCGAATTTGTGGGCCGAGACCGATCCGCGCGCGGCACTGGCATGGGCCGCACAGCACGGCAAGGAAATGGAGGGCCCCCACGGCGGCTCTGGCAGTAATCCTGCCCGCAGTCTTCTGGCCGCTCTGTTCCTCAAGGATCCCAAACTCGGCGGTGAGCTGCTCTTGGAAAACCAGGGCCTGTTTGGCGGCTCCTATGGTCCAGACACTTTGAGCCAGACCTTTCAGTCATGGGCCGCGAGAGACTACGATGCCGCAGCCAAGTGGCTCGCGGCGAATCCCCTGAGCGATAACCTGCACGACCCCGCCACGGATGCGGTGTTTTCCACGCGGCTCAAAACGCTGAAGGGAGCAGAAGCGCTGCAGTTCTTCGAGAGCCTGCCCGCTTATCTCAAAGGCGACTGCTCCGATGCCCTAGTGGCCGCCGTAGGCGTGAGCGGCCTGCCCGGCGGGCTGGTGGCTTTCAGCGAGGCCCTGCCGGAGAGTGAGCGCCTGAACTTCCTATCCAGCTTGCGCTACGGCCCGGCGGCCCTGACGACGGAGCAGATCAAAACCATCCTGCCCATGCTCGCAAAGCTAGATACTTATGGCCACGCCACGCGGGATTATTTGAGCAAGCTGCCGGAGGCCGACCTCGTGGAGTTTCAGCCGCTGCTGCCGACCAACATGCAGGCGGAGGTCAGCATCCAGGCCGCGAAGAAAGCCCTGGATGCAGGCGACCTCGAGACCGCCAAAGCCCTGCTCAGTAAAACAGGCGGCGCGAAACAAACGCTGCCCTACGTGGAGCTCGCCCTCACCCTGGCGCAGGACCAGCCGGACGAGGCCGTGGCGTGGATTGCCTCGCTTAAGGAAGGCGATGCGAAGAACGACGCCACGAGCAACCTCGCCGCCAACTGGGCCATAGCCGATCTGGCCGCTGCCTCCGCATGGGTGGAAAAACTGCCGCCCGGCAAAGCGCGTGACGAAGCCGTGGCCGAGATCACCGTGCTCCACGCCCTCTCCGGTAACACCGCCGCAGCTCTTGCGCTTGCCGCTTCCGTGCAGTCAGAGCCCGCCCGGCTCACCGCCTTTGCCAACGCCGCGCGCAACGCCTGGTTCCAAGACGCCGCAGGCACAGAAGCCGTCCTCACCGGTCACGGGCTCAGCAAGGAACAGTTACAGAAAGTGACCGCCGGTATCCAGGAAGGCGTGACCCACTAACATTACTGATCTATTCCAAGCGGGCAGGTGCCGCAGCCCGACTCACCGTAGAGGACTTGAGGTCGCTAACTTACGGTACGGGCGAACCTCCGCCGCGCTGATTCCGCTGATTCCGGGATTTCTCCTCGCCAACCCAGACCAACAGGGCGAGGAATGGGGAGCAGCAGCCCATTGCCAACGCATCCATGGCTCTTCCATCATCCATTTTCCAAAGCCTGGAAACATTCGCCAGGCACCGCCTCCAAGCCCTGCTCATGGGTGGACAGGCATTCATCGTTTACGGCGGGGCAGAATTCAGGTGGACCACATCATAAGTCCTATTATTGACAGCACTACGACTGAATAGAGACGAAAAATCAATTTGCCATCCGAGACGGGGCTGACTCATCCTCCCAGCCCAGTCCGCGCTCGGCAGCCTCCGCTTTCTCTTCACTTTCCCAGCGGGCTAGTTTGTCGCGGGTGAAGAAGATCCGCTTTATGTCTTCCAGAATGGCATAAACGCAGGGCACGAGGACTAGGCTGTTGAGCAGGTTGGACAGGCAGCCGAAGGCGAGGCTGATGGCGCAGGGAACGAGGAATTTCGCCTGAATGCTGGTCTCGGTGACGATAGGCAGCACCCCGATGAAACTGACGACGCTCGTCAGCATGATGGCCTGAAACCTTGCTACGCCGCCTTCCAGGGCTGCCTCCACGACACTGCGCCCGGCCCGGCGGTGACGGTTCACAAACTCCACCAGAACGAGGCTTTCATTCACGACCACTCCACTGAGGGCGACGATGCCGATACCGCTCATGATGCTCAGTTCCGTATTCATGATGATGTGGCCGATGATGGCCCCGGTCATGCCGAACGGGATGACGCTCATCACGATGCAGGGCTGCACGTAGCTGCGCAGGGGGATGGCCAGCAAGACGTAAATAGCGAGGAGTGCCATGACGGCACCTTTGAAAATATCTCCCATGTTTTCCCGCTGGTCCTTTTGCTCTCCTTCGAAGCTCCAGGTCACATCCGGGAACTCAGTCTTAAGGCGGGTGAGCGCGCCGGCCGGTTCCCGCTCAGGCCAGCCAAAAACCAGCTTCACCATCTCA
>JAYVJI010000445.1:0-8232 GCA_043769435.1 Verrucomicrobiota bacterium | reverse complement strand
GGTGGAATAGGCGAACTGGTTATTAGCCACGGCGATGACCAGGGGAAGGCGTTCCACCGCAGCCATGTTCAGGGCTTCGTGAAAGGCACCGGTACTGGTGCCGCCGTCACCGATCGTCGCCGCGCCCACCGCATCCGACTGGCCCCGGAACCGGCGTGCCACGAGCATGCCGCTGACCACGGAGACCATGCTGCCGAGGTGTGAAATCATGGCCGGCATTCCCTTGTCAGGTCGGCCCCGGTGGATGTTGCCATCCCTGCCACGCATCGGCCCCAGCACGCTGCCGAGGTAGGTGCGCAGCGTTTCCAGCATGGGCTCACCGAAGGCCATGCGCCCCGCTTGGTCTCGGATGAGCGGGGCGAAAACATCCCGCCCCCGCTTCAGGCACATGGCCAATGCGGTGCTGAAGGCTTCCTGCCCGCGGCCCAAATACACCCCTCCCACGATCTTGCCCGCATGATAAAGAGCCGCTATCTTATCCTCCACTGTACGGGAGAGCAGCATCCAGCGAAAACCCTCACAATAACGTTCCGCCGTGATTCCGTCCGGCAGGACGGGCGGGTCAGGGCTCAAAACTGCGGATGACATGGATGGATGTGGTGAAAATGGCGATGCCCGATTTCTAGCCTGCGCCGTGCGGCGGTGACAAGCCGTAATTTTGCGCGAAGCTCAACTCCACGGCCTCCACGGCCCGTGACCGCAGCCGGCTTGCTTTACACTTTCTTAACGGCAGCGGACAGGCCGTTAACTGGTGGAGCCTGAAATCCGGAGCTTAATTATCCCCGTCTGAACCTATGTCCTCAACTGAATCCGAACCACCAGGCACGCAGCACCGCGGGCTTCATGCATTATCAACGACGGCCCTCGTGGTCGGTGCCCTGGGCGTCGTTTTTGGTGATATCGGCACCAGCCCGATCTACACACTGAAAGAGTGCTTCAGCCCGGCCAGCCACCACTCCATCCCCGTGACGCCTGAGAATGTCCTCGGCGTGGTCTCGCTGATCATCTGGTCACTCATCTCCCTCATTTGCTTAAAGTATCTGGCATTCATCCTGCGGGCAGACAACAAGGGGGAGGGCGGCGTGCTATCCCTGCTGGCGCTGGCTGGGCACGGGCTTGTAGAAGGATCAAAGCAGTCCCGCTACCTCATCCTCCTCGGGCTCTTCGGGGCGGCCCTGCTCTTCGGCGACGGCATGATCACCCCAGCGGTGTCCGTCTTAAGTGCTGTTGAGGGGCTGAAGGAGGCCGGCGTTTTTGGGAGTATACCCGAGACTGCTGCTGCCATTCCGGCATGGGAGCACCACATGGAGACCCGCATCGTCCTGCTCACAGTCTTGATCCTGACTGTGCTTTTTTCCGTGCAGTTTATGGGCACCCACAAGATGGGCCGCTTCTTCGGGCCCATCACCTTGGCCTGGTTTTGCTGCCTTGCCTTGCTTGGCGCGCTGCATATTGCGGATGCTCCGGCCATTCTCCAGGCCTTCAATCCATGGCACGGCCTGCGGTTCCTCCTCACCGGGGGCTCTGCTACTTTTCTGATTCTTGGCTCAGTATTCCTCGCGGTGACCGGGGGCGAGGCCCTTTATGCAGACATGGGCCATTTCGGGCGCAGCCCCATCCGCAAGGCGTGGTTCGTGATCGTCTTTCCTTCCCTGCTCCTGAATTACCTAGGCCAGGGAGCCATGCTGCTGGAGCACCCTGAGGCTGCGGTCTCGCCTTTTTTCAGAATGGTGTCAGGCTGGGCCTCGCTCCCGCTGGTTTTGCTGGCGACCGCTGCCACCGTCATCGCCTCACAGGCACTGATCACCGGGACCTATTCCCTGACTCTCAGCGCCATCCAGCTGGGCTACCTCCCGCGGCTCTCGGTGCGTCATACTTCGGAGCACTCACGGGGTCAAATCTACATACCGCTGGTGAACTGGCTTTTGCTAGCAGCCTGTGTCACCCTCGTCGTCGTGTTCCGCACCTCGTCAAATCTGGCGGCCGCCTATGGGGTCGCCGTCACCATGACCATGCTCATCACCACTCTCATGTTCTATGCGCTGGCCCGCCATGTGTGGCAATGGCCATGGTGGCGCGCAGTCCTTTTGTGTGGACTATTCGCCCTGATCGAGGGGCTCTTTCTGGCCGCCAACATGCTGAAACTGCTGGACGGCGGATGGCTCCCTCTTGCCGTCGGAGCAGTCATCTTCGCATTGATGTCAACGTGGAACAGAGGCAGGGCACTAGTGCGCGCCAGGCTGGAGGCAGGGGGCCTCTCGCAGGAACTTCTCATCGAAAGCCTCCAGCGCAGGATGCCCGTGCAGGTTCCTGGAACGGCTATCTTCATGACCGGCTCCCGGGGCAGAACTCCCGTAGCATTGCTCCATAATCTGAAACATAACCGCGTCATTCATGAGCGGGTCATTTTTCTCACCCTGATCGTAGCGGACCAGCCATGGGTCAGCCCCTCCAAACGCCTAGAGGTGGAGGAAATCGGCACTGGATTCTGGCGGATCACCGGGCACTACGGCTTTATGCAAAAGCCGCAGGTGCCCCGGCTGCTCAGGCAATGTGCGCGCTTTGGTCTGGAAGTAAGTGCGGATGATTCCACCTTCTTTTTAGGCCGGGAGATCATCGTCCCGGCCAGCAACCCGGGGATGGCCCGCTGGCGCGAACACCTCTTCGCCCTCACAGCGCGGCTGGCCCAGCAACCCGCAGGATATTTTCAAATCCCCGTCGGCAGAGTCATTGAACTGGGCCAGCAGGTGGAAATATGACTATGTAACTAGCACATAATGGGACCAACGCAGTCATTTCAATATGAGTAAAGCTCGCAAACAAGTCACCACCGGAGCCAGCGAACCATCAGTGCCAGCAGCACTCGGAGCGTCATCCAGCATCGCCTCGGAATACAGCTGGGCGCTATGCATGGTGTGGGTTCTGGCCAGCATCTGCTGGGGACTGCTGCCGTTCACTCACTACACTTTTTCGGCGCTCATCTTTCTCGTCGGCGTGGTGCTGGCCGGGCTGCGCTGGCGCCGTGGCCCAGTCCTGACTATGGCCGCAGTCAGCGCGCTGGTGTGGAATTTTTTCTTCATACCGCCGCGGTTTACCCTGCACATCGACAAGCCACAGGACGTGATCATGTTTGCCCTGTTCTTCCTAGCAGCGCTGAGCATGGGGCACCTGACCACCAGGCTACATGAGAGAGAGCGTGGAGAAGCGCTGCACATGCGCCAGACGGATGCCTTGCTCCAGGTGGCTCAGGCCGCGATCCAGGCACCGGGTGCCGGCGCAGGCCTCGCGGATGCGCTCGCTGCTCTCCGCCGCATTTCCGGGGCGGATACCATCCTCGTTTTGAATGATGACGCACGGGCCCTCTGCTCACTGCCGGAAAGCTCCATGCCTGCCCCGCCTGAGAATGGCGACCGCCTGGCCATCGAATGGTGCCGCTCGCAACTGCTGCCCGCAGGCCGCTTCACCGCACACCATCCCGAAGCCCAGGCCACATGGTTTCCCCTTGGGTCAGAGCAGAGGAAGCTGGGACTCATAGGATATGAGTGGGAGCATGGGGCGGTAGTGGAGGCACAGATGGTCCAACTAGCTGGCTCCTTGGCTCCGCAACTGTCCCTTGTCCTGGAAAAGGAAATGCTGCTCGCAGCCGCGCGCAGAGCAGATGTGCTGGAGGAATCCGGAAAACTGCACCGGGCGCTTCTGGATAGCATCGCTCATGAATTGAAGACGCCCATCGCGGTCATTCGCGCCGCGCTGGATGGTCTGCCAGAGACCGGACCCTATGCCAATGAAATCCGCACAGCCAACATGCGGCTGCAGCGTATCGTGGAGAGCTTTCTGGAAATGGCCCGGATGGAATCCGGAGTGCTGACTCCACAAAAGGACTGGACTGATCTCAACGACGTAGTGCATTCCGCGCAGGAGCCGGTTCAGGAAGAACTGCGCCGCAACGAGTTTCAGATCACCGGCGTGAGCGAACTCCCGCTGGTGTTCCTCGACGGAAGACTCCTCACTCAGGCCCTCAGCAATGTGCTCCACAACGGGGTCATCCATTCCCCCGCAGGCAGCAGCTTGGAATTGCGCGCCATGATGGAAGGCGATGAACTAGTCATGCTGCTGCGGGATCATGGGCCCGGGCTAGTGCCCGGCGAAGAGGAAAAAATCTTCGGGAAATTCTACCGTTCAGCCGGGGCTCCCGCCGGCGGCACTGGGCTCGGGCTTGCGATTGCCCGCGGCTTCATGCGTGCCCAGGGCGGGGATCTCACCGCCCGCACTCATCCGGATGGAGGCGCAGAATTTCGGTTCCAACTCCCCGGCAAGACCACCCCCGTATGACGTATGACCAGTCCTGTCAAAATACTCATTATCGATGATGAAATCCAGATCAGGCGACTGCTGCGCCTAGTGCTCGAAGGGCGGGAGTATACAGTTTGTGAAGCGGCCCTAGGGCAATCCGGCCTCCAGGAGGCTGCGTTTCACAGGCCTGATGCCGTGATCCTGGACCTAGGCCTCCCTGACATGGATGGGCTGGACGCCCTCAAGCGGTTACGAGAATGGAGTGAGGTGCCTGTCCTCATTCTGTCGGTCCGTGATCAGGAACAGGAGAAGGTCGCGGCGCTGGAAAGCGGCGCTGATGATTTCGTCACCAAGCCGTTCGGGACCGCAGAGCTGCTCGCACGCCTAGGTGCCATTTTGCGCCGCCGGTTTTCCCGCCAATCCCCGGTCCTCAGCTGCGGCCAGCTCGAGGTCGATATCCTGAACCACGAGGCCAGACTGAATGGCACACCGCTGAGGTTAACTCCCACGGAGTTTGCGCTGCTGAAAGTGTTGGCTGGAAACGAAGGCCGCATCGTCACCCAGAATCAAATCATTAAACAAGTATGGGGTCCCCTGCAGTGCAGCCAGACGGAGGGCCTGCGCGTCCATATCAATCACCTGCGCAAGAAGCTCAGCCCGGACGGCCCAGCCATTGTGAATGAGCCCGGCATCGGCTATCGCTTGCTGGCAGCTAACTGATGTCCGGTCCTGACAGCCCCTCCCAGTGCGGCGGAAAATGGGAGCCGGGAAAAACCTTCCGGGCCTCGCGGAGCAACTGCCGCCATTCCGGCTCCCGGTAGCGGGCGGAAAAAGCCGTCAAAACCAGAGACGTGATCCATGTGAAAATGCGAGAACACCAGCAGGTCCGTTTCGCGCACGTCATCATTCAATTGCTGAAGACACCCCTCACCGCAGTCAAAGAGAATCCGCTCGATGCCCAGCCCGCTGTCGATGCGGACATGCACCGCGTTGTCACACCCGGGACCGCCGAGTATCTGAAAACCTAGCATGCAGGTATCAAGGAATAAGAACCAGCAACCAGCAACACTGACGTCAGCGCCGCACCTCGTAGTAGTAGGCCCGGTAGCGTCCGTCGATTTGAAAACTACCATCCTTCGCAGCAGTGATGGTTTCCTTTTTGGGCACGCCATAGTGATCCAGCGGACGGATGGAGGCCGGCGGAGCCCCGGTGATTTTGATGGTGGCCTGGACAGGCTCGAGCAGCAGCGGGGCAGTGCCCACAGTGAGGAGCCTGCTGCCGTCGGCACTGTAGGTCGCTCCTGTTTGTTTGTCGCGGGCCAGCGCAGTGAGCAGGATGCGCCTAGATTCCCCCAGCGGCAGATCGTCCAGCGGGGTGAAAATAATGCTGACAAATGCCGTCCTTAATTCGAGCGCGACGAAGGGAAGATGGACCTGCGTGCCTTTGCCGATGAAGGCCTGAGTTCTGCTGGAGGTGACACTGATGTTGCCGGCCTCGTAGTTCCATGAAAGCTCACGGGTACTTGCGCCTAACACCTTTGACTCCTTGCTCCAGAGCGCCGGCAGCGTGTCCTTCTGCACCGGACGGGGGGCGAAGCTGATGACGGCCCGCTGGGCAGCAAACACCTCCTGGGGTGTGCCGCCCGGGGCCTTGATGAGATCATTGCCGTTGTAGTAATCCTGCACCCAGCCCGGCTTTCCGCTCATCACCTGATCCGGAGTGGCTGACCGCACGCTCACCTCCTGCGACTCCTTGATGTGGCCCTTCTGAATAGCGAAGGCCAGCGCCGGCCACTGGCCCAGGTAGTGCGGCGTGTCTGTGCAATAGCTCGCCATCCGGGGCCAGCCGTCACCGAGGCGTGTGCCGTCCTGAGCAAAGTGGAACGACACGTCCCAGCCCTGCAGGCCCATGCCGTAGAAGGCCAGGACCGGGGCGGCTTCCAGCTTCCATTGGTTAGGCGGGCACATGGTCCACTCGCTCATGGAGAATGGCTTGTTGTCCACCTGCTTGAGCCCGATGCTGAAAAGCTCCGCGCCGGGCTTTCCCAGATGGGAGTCCGCATAGATCTGTCCCTCCGCGATGCCATGCCCCCCTGCCCCGCCGCCTGCGTAGTTGTGGCGGTCGATCATGGATCCGATGGTGTCGGTTAGGATATTCGCCTGATCCAGCAGCCCGCTGCCGCCCAGCCAGTTCGTCGTCACCGTCTGTGCTTTAAAACCCGTGGCGCGCACCGCTTTTTCACAGGCTGAATAGTGCTCCATCTGCATCTCCGCGAGAAAGCGGACGGTATCCCCGGCGCGCGCCGTCTGGCCGGCAAAGCGCCCGCGGATCCCGCCCTGATCCAGCTCCCACGGTCCCATCAGCAGCAACTCCCTGCCCGGCTTGTCCGCGGCATCCAGCTTGCCCCACGCTTTTGCCAGCGCTGCGGCATCGGGATACTTCTTCTGCACCCATGCGGCGAACATTCCGCGCAGCTTCCTCGCATGTGCCTTCCATTTTTTCGGGGCCGGATCTGCGAGATCTCCCAGCGGATTCCAGAAGAAAATGCTGTCCTCGTTTTGAAACTCCACACACATCAGCGCCGGATCGTCCGCATAGCGCAGACCGGTGTAGGGATTTTTATGATTCAGCAGATCCATGAGGATCCGCGTGCGGATTTCCCAGAGCTTCGGACTCATGCAGATGAGCCCATAGGAGTCGCGCAGGCCCTTGTCGCCCATGGGTTCCAGCTCAGCGAACAATTCCGAATCGTAGCCGTCTGCGGCTGAAACAGGGAAGTGATAGAACACACTCCACTGCGTGTAGAGTCCGGCTTTTTTAAGCTCGGCGAACCACCAGTCGTAGGCGTCCAGCCGCTTCTCATCCACCCTTCCGTTGCTGCTTATTTCATCGAATAGTGGATGCTGGCGCACCGCATTGTTGCCGAATTTCTTCAGGTAACGGATGCGGCGCTCCTGCTGATCGCGGGTGTATTTATCCTGATCCAGATTCGCCCCGCAGCCCCAGAATTTCACGGCCTTTTCCGGCGCGCCGGCAAAGACCAGGTCGGCGCCTTTGCCTGTCACCGGGCCATGCTTACCTGCGGGAGCCTCAGTCAGGGCACTCACATCGATAACTGATTCTGGCGAAAAGGTATCGTCTTCCGCCAGCAGAGGAAACCACTCGTCCGGCGCGGCGGGCTTCAGCGGCCCGGGCTTGAGCAGACCGTTAGGGGAGAAGCCATCATTGGTAAGAAAAAAGCAATCCAGCCCGCCGTGATTGTTTTCCGTACCATGCATTTTGAACTTCATCACGTGTTCTCCTGACGTGAGCTTCACACTGCCAGCCTTCACCCACGCGATAAAGCGCAAGTCCGGCTTGCCGTCTGCGGCGATGTTCTGCTCCCCGCGCTTCTCAGTGGCAAAGTCCACCGCGCTCCAAGCTCCTCCGTCCAGCGTCCATGAGAGTTTAGTTCCGGTTGGATTCACACGCAGCCATAAGGTGTAGTCCCCAGCCGCTTCCACCTTTACCTTATAGTCCGCAGTGCCCTCCTCCTTGGCAAAATTGCTGATCCAGTCACCTCCACTGAGCAGGTCCTTTTTGACCTGATCAAACCACCACGGATGCCGGTGCATGGAGTGGGATGCAGGCGACTCCCCCTCCACCCACAGCGTGGCGGCAGCGAGAGGTACAGCAAAAAGAGCAAAGAAGGTGAGGACAGGAATGATGCCGCGCATAAATAAGACCCTGACTACGGTAAGACGCCAGCACCCGCAAGCTGCGTCTTCAGCCCAGCGAGCGTGAGGGGCGTGAGGCCCCTTCTGCCCCCGGTTCCAGAGAGTGCGACCCCGGACTCATGGCATGGAAGTGGTAAAGGTCGTTTTCCAAAAGTTTTGCCAGCAATCCGCTGTGGTGGCGATGATCGCGCGCAGGGTGATCATGTGATGGGCCATGCGTAA
>JAYVJI010000444.1:0-4162 GCA_043769435.1 Verrucomicrobiota bacterium | reverse complement strand
GCGCGCGTGAGCACGTCACCAGCGGCCAAATGCTCGTAGTCCAATGACAGGGTCAGATTCCTGGTCACCGACCAGCTCGCGGCGACACGGAGCAGTCCGCCGATTTCATGTCCCGCAACGTTATCCGTGCCGGGATAGGCTCGCATTCCAGCGGCATAGACCGCGTCATTCTCCGAGAGTCGCCGGGCGAAGCCGTATTCGACCGAGAGGTTTGTCGTGGGCGTGGGCGAGACGGAGATTCCCGGTGCGATCAGCAGCAAATTGCTGAGACTCAAAA
Organism: Verrucomicrobiota bacterium; assembly: GCA_043769435.1. GTDB lineage: Bacteria > Verrucomicrobiota > Verrucomicrobiia > Verrucomicrobiales > V1-33 > JAYVJI01. Next base: position 3,885 of record JAYVJI010000444.1, on the reverse strand, counting down.
AGCGACCTTCACCTAGGTAGTTGGAACTGGCGTAGAGTTGGTTGAATCCCCTCTGAGTGCCGGGTCCATAGGCACCGCCGCCTGATGCAATGTCGATGTGGGATGTGAGCCGGGGCTTCCAACCGCTCCCGGATAGGGCAAGGCTTTGGACCGCGAAAAAGCCCCACGCATCGACATCGTGGTCAAGACTTTCGCCACTTTGGTGCGCCAGCGTCCAGTCGAACTTCAGATCACCCCGCTGGCCCCAAAGACGTGCGCCGAAGGTGTCACGATCATCCTGTCCGGTGCGCCCGGCAGAGCGGAATGCAGCGTTCTCACTGTGAATCCAGAATGGGTCGAGGTAGATGTTGGACTCCCCGGGGCCGGCAGGGAAAACGAAGCTGGCATTCAAACCACGAAGGTGCTCAGTGTCGTCGATCTCCTCATCGAACACGCCGCTCTCCAGCCGGGTGGCGCTGAGATCAAAAGCGCCGACGCGCCACCGCCGTCCGTGAGCATAGAGACGGACGCCGTTCCATGTGCGGTGCAGGTTTGGGCCGTCGCTCAGGCTGATCAGCTGGCGGGGGCCGTCGGCGAATTCCTGCCGTCCGACCATCGCTCCCACCATGGTCGAGCCGATGTGGGTGCGGGCGTCGATGAATAGCTGCTGCAGTGAGGCGTCGTTCTGGAAGTTTGCGGCCGCGCCGCTGCTCCGGTCGTCCACCTGGCCGGTGCCGATCTCGCCATAGAGGCGCAGATCCGTATTGAGGCGCAGATCCGCACCGAAGATGCCGCGGAGCAGACTGTGCTGAGAGTCGTGGCCCTGCGTGAGTTGTCCGTTGTCGAAGGCTTCATAGCGCAGGCGGGTCTCGGCACTCAGAGTCAGGGAGGCTTCGCCGCCAAGCGACCTGGCCTTGAATGGCGGAGCCTTTCCAGATGTGACCGAGTCCGTCCAATCCTCAGCCCAACGGCTGGAAAACAGACCATTCCCGGCCTCCGGTCCCCACCCGGCGGCGCTCAGCGGATAGGGATCAGACGGTGTCTGAGCCCTCGCCTGACCGCCGCCGCTCCACAGGGCCATCGCGATCACGGTCACAGTAAAGACCTTTGGAATCATGAGCCGGCGTGCGAATGACACGCCTCCAGCCGCGATGACGAGTGCGGCTGCGATAAGGACCGCCGCGACGGCGAACGTGATCCGCATACCGGTGGAGATGGCCTCAGGAGTTGCGTGCGTGATGTCTCTCGTCGCAGACGCGAGCGCGAACACGGCTCCCAGAACGGATGCACCGGTGATGAGCCCGAGATTGCGCGAAAGGTTCAGCAAGCCCGAAACAACTCCCCTCTGCCCTGGGCCGGCATCCTTCATCACTGCGCTGTTATTGGCTGTCTGGAACAGCGCGTAGGAGGCGGTCATGACGATAAGGGGGGCGATGTAGCCGGGGATGCCGGACGTCGCCGGCAAGATGGAGAGGACCACAGACCCGGCCGCTATTCCGACTAGTCCAAAAATGGTGATGCGTTGCGCGCCAAAACGGTCGGCAAGCCGGCCCGCAGGCACGCCAGCCAGGGCGGTGGCGATGGGGCCGCCTGACATCACGAGTCCGACCATGGCAGCATCCAGTCCGAGCCCACGGGAAAGATAGAATGGCCCGACCACCAGCGTCGCCATCATCACCGTCGAGACGAGCGCACTCATGGCGAGACTCGCGCTTAAAACCGGGTCGCGGAACATGGCCAGCCGGATCAACGGCGATGCCGCCCGCTTTTCAGCCATGATGAAGAGGCCGGCACCGATAGCCGCAGCCAATAGCAGTGCCAGGTTCGGCAAACCGAAATGGCCGCGTCCCAATGTCACACCGAGCGTGTAGGCGCCAAGGGTCAGAGCCAGCAGCAGCGTGCCCGGCTTGTCGAAGCCAACCCGTTCGGGGCTCGCTCCGCTGCGATCCTTGGGCAGGTAGCGACAGGCGAGGACAAAGGCCAGAACGCCCAGCGGCACGTTGACAAAAAAGATGGCCCGCCAGCCGAGTCCGGCAATCAATAGGCCGCCGAGCGACGGCCCGAGAGCAGTCCCCATCGCGGACATTGTCCCCAGCAGCCCCATGGCGCTCCCGGTTTTTGCCTTGGGAATAATCCCGCCAACAAAGGCCATGGTAAGCGCCATCATGATGGCCGCCCCCAGACCCTGCACCGCCCGAGCGGCAATCAGGAGCCAAAGCGTGAGAGCAAAACCGCACAGCACCGAAGCCACCGTGAACAGAAAAATCCCGGCCAGCAGCAGCCTGCGGCGGCCTGTGAGATCTCCGAGCCGCCCGACAGAGACGATCAAGGTCGTGATGGCGAGGAGGTAAGCGAGGACCACCCATTGGACTTCCTGGAACGCCGCTGCGAACTCTTTTGCCAGCGTCGGCAAGGCGACATTGGCGCTGCTGGTGCCGAGCGATGACAGCAACATGGAGAGTGAAAGGCTGGCGAGCGCCCACCGCACCGATGGCTCCACATTGCCTGCAACCGTCGCATACCGTTTCGTATCCCGTTCGATAATTTCTGGTTTTAACATGCCCCCTGCTAAGCCCCGATCGGGAGTGGCGGAAGACGCACTGATCGCAATGCATCATTGCGTCTGACGCTAAAGCCCGATACCGTAGAGGCATGTCGCGACCTGATCTGAATTTACTCATCACGCTGGATGTGCTGCTCGCTGAAGGCAACGTGACGCGCGCTGCGAAACGCCTGCGCCTCAGCCCATCGGCGATGAGCCGCGCCCTCGCGCGACTGCGTGAGACGACGGGCGACCCGCTGCTGGTCAGAGCCGGACGCGGTCTCGTTCCCACTCCCCGGGCGCTCGAACTCCGCGATCAGGTCCATCAACTCGTGCAGAACGTTGAAGCAGTGTTGCGGCCCGCCGGAAAGCTCAATCTCCGACACCTGGTGCGAACGTTCACCCTGAGGACCAGCGAAGGGTTTGTGGAGAATTTCGGACCGGACCTCATATCCCGGGTCGGAGAGGATGCACCTTATGTCAGGCTCTTTTTTGTGCAGAAGCCAAACAAAGACAGCGCGCCACTCCGCGACGGGACCGTCGATCTGGAAACAGGGGTCGTGGAGAAGACGACGGCTCCGGAACTGCGCGTCCAGGCTTTGTTCCGCGACCGATACATCGGTGTCGTGCGAACGGGACACCCCTTCAGCAAAGGTAAAATCACGCCCTCGCGCTACGCAGCCGGCAGCCACATCTTCGTGTCACGGGATGGTCTCGACAAAGGACCGATTGATGAAGCTCTGACCACCTTCGGGTTGGAGCGGAAAATCGTCACCATCGTCGGAGGCTTTTCCACCGCACTTGGGCTGGCCCGGGGCTCCGATCTGATCGCCAGTGTTCCCGAACGACACACCGGAAACCTGCGCGACGGAATGCAGAGTTTTCCCCTTCCGATTTCTACACCCGAGTTCACGGTTTCACTCCTCTGGCACCCCCGGCTGGACGCTGATCCGGCACATGGGTGGCTGCGCGGGCACATTTTGAAAATTTGCGAGGAGGGCCGATGAGTCATGACTTGCCAAATCGATTGATTGCCCACTGATGCGTTCCGAGGAACAGCACGAACGGTGGCTTCGAGGTTCTGCTTTAGCTCGGCGGGCATGGCCTGCATGAGCATTTCGAAGCCTTTGTCGCTCTCGATGACATCGCCTCCGGCGGCGGTGAGTTCGAGGGCGTCGGCGGGGAGGTTGATTTCTCCGACGATGCGGCGGCGGAGTCGGTCGGAGAGGGCGACTTTGAAGGCAGAAGGAGGAATGATGAATGAAGAAGTCATCTGGTTGGTCATGGGCGGTGGAGGATGTGTCTGCGCTCTAGTTCATCCCGCAGTTCTTCCTCGCTGGGGAGGAGGAGGCGATACTTGGAGG
>JAYVJI010000443.1:0-4838 GCA_043769435.1 Verrucomicrobiota bacterium | reverse complement strand
GCACGCCTCAAGAGAGGATTGATCGCGCTTCAGATCGCCCCCAAGTCCATCGGGGAGGTTTTTTTCAAGGAACTCATCCTGGTGCCTCTCACGATTGTCGCCGCACGGACCACCGCCATCACCGCTGCCGAGGAAGCGACTCTCCAACCTTTGCGGGAAGCGATGTTGGCGGCTCCATGGTACTGGCACGACGAACTCGCCATTCCCGGCGGCGGCAGTTGGTCCACGGTGCTCAACTTCCGCGCGGATGGGACTGCCCTTAGCGGCAGCACCGCCATCTGGCACTGGTGGCTGCTCCCGCCCAATCGCCTCCACATCCAGCTCACGGACGAACCGCCCACTTTTGCCGCCAACAAGGGCACGCTGCTAACATTCAACGAATCGCTCACCCGCATCGAAGGATTCAGCACCAATCTTAGCCGCTCGCTCAGCCGTTCCCGTTGGGCGGAAAAAACGCCGGACTCCCCGCCGCCCAGCGACCACATCCGGCCCACACAATGAATCGCCGAAAACTTTTTCCAGAAATCTGCAACCCGCCCCGCCCCGATTACTTAGAACCGGGAAACGCCCTGTCTTCCTCCGCCATAAACCGCCGCGACGCCGACTTCATACACTCTCGAACGACTCCCACCACATGAACCTGACCTCACTCCTGAAACTCCATCGCTTGCACTCACTCATGAACACCAAACCGTCTCTCCCCGCCGCCTTAGCCCTCCTGCTTTGTGGCACCCCGGCGACACTACACGCCACCGACTACACGGTGAACGATCTCACTGATACCACGCCGGCCCTGGGCGTTGGCTCCGGCACTACGGGCGACTTGCGCTACTGCCTCAGGCGGGCGAATTCCGGTGCCACCGGCTCCAGCCATACCATCGCCTTCAGCGCCGGCCTCACCGGTACGATTACACTTTCCGGGCACGAACTCGTAATGAACACGAATCTCGCGATCAACGGCCCCGGAGCGGAAAACCTCACGATCAGCGGCGGCAACGCCTCCCGCGTTTTCTATATCGCTCCCGCGCGCACGGTCACCATCTCCGGTCTCACGCTGACGGGCGGCAATGGCTTCGGCAATGATGCGACCGGGATCGATCCCGGCGGCATTGGTTACGATGAGACTGGAGGAGGCATTTTGAATGACCGCGGCACGCTTACCCTCAACGCCTGCACCATCAGCAATAATGTTCCCAAGCCCTCTGCGACGCTAACCGGCGGCGGCATCTACAACCGCGCGCGTGACGCAAACGCCAGGCTGACCATGAACAATTGCACCGTCACCGGCAACACTGCCAACAGCGGCTACCCCGGGGGAGGGGGAGGCATCTTCAACTACGCATTCAGCGGAACTGCGACTCTGGAAGTGAACGACAGCTTGATCAGCAGCAACACCGCTCGCGGCGGAAGTTACGGCGGAGGAGGGATCACAAATTTTGGGCTTGGCTCCCCGGCAAACGCCAGCATCAGCCGTTGCACTGTCAGTGGCAATACGTCCGACGGCTTCAATGGCGGCGGTGGCATCTACAGCACAGGCGAGAGTGGTGGTGCCAGCTCCTCGATGAGCATCACTTCGAGCGTCATCACCGGTAATTCTCTGACCGGCAACAGCAGGGCCGGCGGTGCCGGAGTGCTTAATGGCAGCGGGGGCGGTCCAACAGACACCATGACTCTGCGGAATTGTACCGTCAGCGGCAACACCTCCAATAAAGAAGGCGGCGGCATCAGTAACTATGGCTGGCTCAGCACTGCCAGGCTGACGCTGAGCAACTGCACGGTCCACGGAAATACAGCGGCCACCTCCGGGGCGGGAATTTTCAACCACGCCGACCAGGGTACGGGCACTCTCAAGGTGGACAACAGCACCATCGCCGGAAACTCCGCCGCCCAACGGGGCGGAGGTATCTACAACCACGATGAGACGAACTACGACAGCTACACGGCAGTGACGGTGACCAACAGCACCATCAGCGGCAACTCGGCCCCGACTGGCGGCGCGGGCATTGCCAATGTCAAACCGCAGGGCGGCGTCAGCACGGCGACAGTGACCCTGAACAACACCATCCTCGCACTGCATCCTGTGGGTGCCAACTACGGCACCGCCTACGGCACAGGCATTTCCGGCGGCTTCAATCTCTCCGATGATTTCACCTGCACTGCCTTCCTGACCGCTGCCAGCGACAAAAACGAGACTGCTGCCGGCCTCCAGGAGGATGGGGGCGGCAATCCTCTCCTGCAAGACAACGGCGGCAGCACCCAGACCATCGCTCTCCTGCCCGGGAGCGTCGCCATTGATGCCGGCAAGGCGGCGAACGATCCGCTGCCGCCCGGTCAGCCCGTGAGCGTGGACCAGCGGAGCTATTCGCGCCCATTCGATGACCCCGCGGTGGCGAATGCCGCCGGCAGCGATGGCAGCGACATTGGTGCCTTCGAAGCGGGCAGCAGCCCCGCGCCAGTGACTACTGAGCTATTCGCCAGAGGAAGTTCGTGGAAATACCTCGCCCCGCTGACGGCGGCCCCGGCTCTGGCGTGGCGCGGCCCCGGCTTTGCCGAAACAGGCTGGTCATCAGGTAATGCTGAAATCGGCTACGGTGACGGAGGCGAGGCGACGGTCATCCCCACTACCCCGACCACCAAGCCGTTCACCGTTTACTTCCGCAAGACCTTTACGGTGGCCGACCCGGCGGCGTTCGCATCGCTCACCTTGTCACTCCTGCGCGATGATGGTGCCGTCGTCTATCTGAATGGCGTGGAAGTCTGGCGCAGCAACATGCCCGGCATGACGCCGATAACCTATGCCACCCCCGCCAGCACCTCCGTGGGCACAGTACCGGCGGATGAACTCACTTTTTATACCCGCCTCATCGAGCCAGGCCTGCTCATCGCCGGCACCAATGCCAACGTGCTCGCCGTAGAGGTCCATCAGTATGAAGCGGCCAGCAGTGACATCAGCTTCAATGCCGGCCTGGTCGCCACGCTCGGCAATCCCGACACCGACGCCGACGGAATGCCAGATGCCTGGGAAAGCGCCAGCTTCGGCAACCTCGCCCAAACTGCCGATGGGGACAATGATGGCGACGGACGCTCGAATCTCTCCGAATGGAAAGCCCGCACCAATCCGCTCAGCGCCCGCGACATCTTCGCCATCACCAGCGTCACCGCGAACGCCAGCCGCCAGACCACCCTCATCTGGCCCACCGTTCCCGGCGTCAGCTATCGGGTGCAACGCAGCACGGCCACCAGCGGATGGGGCCCTCTCGGCAGCGTCTTCGCCGGCGACGGGATCGCGCGTTCCTTCACCGACACCACCCCGCCTGCCGGTGCGCCGCGCCTTCTCTACCGCGTGGTGGTTCCTTGACGCAGGAATTACCACGCAAGCTCAGCTATGAACTTCTCTCTCTCTACGCGCCCGTTTCTCCCGTTCCCTGCGACGCTTCCTGGCTGGCCTTCTCGCCGTCGTTTTCTCACACTACTCCCGCCGCCGCTCGCCACAACACAACGACAGCATGGGTATCACCACCTTAAGTCCACGACTTCCCCGCCTTCATCCTCGTTTTTGCCCAGCCGGTCACGGGCCCAGACGACGCGCGTGATTTCCTGCGGCTGCGGAAATTCCACGATCACCCAGCCCCTGCCGGCATCGCTGGACATCCAGCTCCGTTCGTTGCCATAGCGTCCGTCATTGATGAAGTGCGGCTCGTGGCGGCCGGGGTCCACTTTGTCGCCGGAGGTGGTGAAAGTGGTGCTGGCGCTGGCTGCGGCGATGTTTTCTCCCGCGCTATTGAAGACCTCCAGCTCATCCACGCAGGGCTCCAGACTGTTGGTCGCGAGAATGGTGAATCGCAGCCGCGCCGTCTTCACCGGCAGGAAGCGGTCGATGTTCAGCCGCGCATTCGGCATGGCGCGCAGGGCCTCCGGTTTTGCCGCACCGGGAGCTGCCAGCGGCGCGAGTCCTGACAACCTCCGCTCGATCTCCGACGAGCGCGTGCGCATGGCGGCGGCATCGTTTTTCCGCGCCTCTCCTTCCGCGCTGCGCAGCTCGCGGTCCTCATATTCCACGCCCGCCACAAAGGCCTGCATGGAATAGTAGTCCTTCGCCGTGACCGGGTCCGACTTGTGATCATAGCAGCGCGCGCAGCCGATGCTCAGCGCCAGGAAGGTCTGGCCGATGTTGTTCACGATCTCATCCAGCGAGTCCTGACGCGCCAGCCGGATGGAGGGCTCATCTTTCCCGATCTGTCCCGGCAGCAGCACGGAGGCAGTAACAAGGAAGCCTGTGGCGGCATCCGCGCCCAGCGCATCGCCCGCGATCTGCTCAGTGATAAAACGGTCATAAGGCAGGTCCGCATTGAACGCGCGGATCACATAGTCGCGGTAGGGCCATGCGTTAGGGCGCTCCGTGTTCACCTCGAATCCGTGCGTGTCCGCATAGCGCACCACGTCCAGCCAGTGCTGCGCCCAGCGCTCGCCGTAGCGTTCGCTTTGCAGTAGCCGGTCCACCACCGCGGCCCGCGCGGCAGGCGTGCCAGGAGCAGAGGAAAACGCCGCCGCTTCCTCCGGTGAAGGCGGCAGGCCGGTGAGGTCGAAGGTCACCCGCCGCAGCCATTCCACCGGCACCGCGGGTGGCTCCGCGCGCAGGCTTTTCTCCGCGAGTGCTGCGTCTATAAATGGATCAATGCTCTGTCCCTCCGCTGCCGGAGCCAGCGAAAACGGATAAAAGGACAGGCCTTTCTTGGATTGTAGGTGTAGGTGGCCTGCACGGTGCCATCTGCGCTGAAGGTGTTGATGCGTCCCTGGGCATCCCGGCCCCATGCAGTGGTGAGCGGGGTGGTGCCGGC
>JAYVJI010000442.1:0-2310 GCA_043769435.1 Verrucomicrobiota bacterium | reverse complement strand
GCATGCCCTTGCAGACGCGATGCTGAACCGCCGGCTAGACATCCTCTCCCGCAAGCCCGGCGCGAATTTTCTGAGCATTCAAGTCAGCCACCAGGACTGGATGAACTTCGTGGAAAGCGCCGGTCTGGAGATCACCACCAAACCTGAAAACTGGGACAAAGCCCTGGCCACTGGAGAACAGGAACTCCGCAGAGCCCTCGTGCATGGATTCACTGCGGCAGAACTGAAGGAGGCCCGGGCCAACCTCATGAATGCGCTCAACGACGCCTCCCGGCAGGCCCCCGGTAGGCAGTCCAAAGGCCTGGCAGACGCGATCTCCAGCGGTATTTCTGACAGGAAGGTATTCATGCACCCGGATGAGACTCTGAAATGGGCGCAGTCAGTCGTGCCATCCATCACCGCAGAGGAATGCCACGCGGTTTTCAAAAAAAGCTGGGACTCCACCGACATCCGCATATTCGCAGCGGGCAACCTTGTGCTCGAGGATGCGGCCACCAAACTCAAATCCACCTGGACTTCGAGCAGCTCCGTCAAAGTCGATGCGGTAGCAGAGGCAGACGAGGCCGCCTTCGCTTACACCAGCTTTGGGGAGCCCGGCAAAATAGCGGTGCAAAAAACCGTGGATGATTTGGGCATTACCCAGATCCAGTTTGCCAATGGCGTGCGGCTCAACATTAAGCCCACAGACTTCCGCAAGGACGTGATCGAAGTGGCCGCAGAATTCGGAGAGGGCCGGATGACCATGCCTAAAGATAAGCCGGGCCTGATGATGTTCGCCCGCATGATGTTTGACGCTGGCGGTCTGGGCAAGCACAGCGTGGATGACCTCCAGCGTGTCCTCGCCGGACGCACCGTCAGCACGGGCTTCAATATCGGGGATGATGCCTTCAGTCTCAGCGGCAAGACCAACCGCGCGGATCTTCTGCTCCAGTTTCAACTAATGGCCGCCACGCTGAGCGATCCCGGCTGGCGCGATGACGCGCTCGCCTCCATCCGGGCCGGCCTTCCCGCCTTCTTCCAGCAGGTCGGTCACACGCCGGAAGGGCTGCATAAAACAGTAGTGGGCTCCTTCCTAGCGGGGGACGACTATCGCTTTCAATTCCCAAAACTTGATGACCTGAATGCACGCGAGATTCAGGAGATCCGCGCATGGCTGGAACCACAGATCAAAAGTGGGGTTCTTGATATCGGCGTCGTGGGTGATCTTGATGTGGCAGAAGTGATCAAGGCGGCGACCGCGACCTTCGGAGCCCTCCCGCCGCGGGCCACAGAAAAGAACGCGCACCATGATCTGCGCAGCGTCAAGTTCCCTGCGGGTATGCCGGAAAAGGAGTTCCCTTTTGAGTCGAAAGTCGGCAAGAGCATGGCGCTCGTTTATTGGCCGACCACTGACCGCATGAAGGATGTAGCCCTCTCCCGCCGCCTGTCCCTGCTCTCAGAAATCCTCAGCGACCGCCTGCGTATCAAAATCCGGGAAGAACTGGGCGAGAGCTACAGCCCAGATGCCATGAGCATTACCAGCGATTCATGGCCGGGCTACGGTCAAATGATCGCGGCCATGGTCGCGGAAGCCAAAGACACAAAGCAGCTGGGTGAAATCGCCCGGGAGCTGGGCGACATTCTTGCCGCCAAAGGAGCCACGGAGGATGAACTGGAACGAGCCCGGAAGCCCCTGCTGACCATGCTGGAAGAGCAGCGCCGCAGCAATCAATACTGGCTGAGCACCGTCGTCACCCCTTCCCAAACCAAGCCCGAGCGGCTGGACTGGGCTCGCTCCATGGTCGAGGACTTCAAGAAAGCATCCCTCGCGGACCTAAATGCTCTCGCAAAGCAATACCTGACCAAGGACAAGTCAATGATCGTCCGTATCGTCTCGAGGGGCGGTGCTAAAGAAAAGTAAGCTGCTTCGGCTAGGATATTTTCCACTCGCCCCGGAGTTTGCGGGTCAGCAGAGCGGTGGCTTCAGGATCACCGGGAAAGGATTCTGCGGCGGCATCATATTTTATCGGGCGGCTGAGGGCGGCTGAAATGGCACCCAGGTGGCACATGGTTGCTGCCCGTTGCGCGGTTTCGGCTGGGGCGGCGGTTTGGCCTCTGGTTAGGACGGCATCTATGAAGTTGCGGTGATGGTTGTTGGAGACGAAGAGCTTTACGTCCGTATCTTTCAGCTTCACGGTGCGGAGGGAGGCGGGTTCCATTTCCAGCTTTTCGTTTTCGGTCATGATCCAGCCTGTTGATCCCACAAATTTGACGCCCCATTGTGATTTGTCATCCGTGGTGGTCATCACAACACGCGGGCCTTTGGCGTAT
>JAYVJI010000441.1:0-3128 GCA_043769435.1 Verrucomicrobiota bacterium | reverse complement strand
GTGGGAAGAATGGTGGCTAAAGAGGTGGAGTCACTGCGGCGGGAGCTGGAATGAAGAGGGGACCGGGGGAACCGCGGACGGCGTGGTGGAGGGGTGCTGCCTTGAAGTGATATCAAAATACAAGGTTGGAGTTCGGCCTCTAAGCCGTTGCGCTAGAGATGCGAGACGGGCTGAAGCCCGAACTCCAACCCACCCAATGGATCTCCTCTAGCGGAAGGCCGTGCAAAATCCAAAGGATGAGGACCAGAGCAGTCTCGGTTGCATTTTGCAACCTTTGCGCCAATTTGAGGAATTAAGTTTTCTAACAATGCCCGCCACCGCCATCAAAATCAGTTCCGCCCTAGCCGAACAAGCCCGCACCGCGGCCGCCTCCGAAGATCGCTCCGTGGCGGGCCAAATCGAGCATTGGGCCAACATCGGCAAAACCATGGCCGCCGTCCTGCCAGGAGCCGCTATCACGGCGATCAAAACAGGCGATAGCATCGAAATGCAGGCGGAAGTGGCCAAGGCCTTGCGGATTTTGGAGGAGTTTCGCACAAATCCTGACCGCAGTGAAATGCACCAATACCTCAAAAGCCTTGGTCAGCCGCTCTACAGCGTAAATCCCGAGGCTCCGAGCGGGGACACCATTATTCAAACCCTTCCAGACGGAACTCGGCGAGTAGGCCGGATGGTGAATCGGCAGTTTGTTCCTGTGACTTCCTAAATCCCCCAGTCTTGAGTAGATTTTGAATTTCCCGTTCGCCTATTTGTATTCTAATCGTACGCCTTGTAAATCATGAATCGACAGCCCACCCTCATCGTCCTAGCTGGTCCCAACGGAGCAGGAAAATCGACGTTTTACGATCGGCACCTTCGTCAGACTGGGCTCCGCTTTCTCAACGCCGACTTGATCGCCAAAGAGCAGTTCGGAGACCAATCTGCGAAAATGGCCCGTGAAGCTGCGAAAATAGCGGATCAAGCACGAATGGACCTAGTCGCTGAGCGGGAATCATTCATCTTCGAAACGGTGCTGTCTGACCCCGTCGGAGATAAAGTGGCTTTTTTCACCCAAGCTCAGGGGGAGGGGTATTGTTTGGAAGTTCATTTCATTGGCATCGCTACCCCCACCATCAGCCTAGCCCGCGTGATTCACCGTGTCAGCCTCGGGGGTCACAATGTCCCAGATGACAAGCTCATCTCACGCTATCCCCGCACCATGGAAAATCTGGCGCGATTGGTGCCAGTGGCGGACCGCCTCACCATCTACGACAACAGTGAAGCGGCGCGAGCACACCGCCCCCTAGCCGTTTTCAAAAAGGGTCGATTACTTCAAATCAGCGACGAATTGCCCCCTTGGATCGCCTTCCTGGACCTGCCCGCCCGCTGCACACCAGCGACTTCAACCCTGCCATGAAGCCCCTTTCCCTAACAGATACTCTCCAGCATCTAGACCGCATCCTCGCAGCGCTTCCGGGCGCGGCGGAGACTCTCTTCACCAAGTCCAGCGAGCGGGAACTCATCCGCCGTCGCTTAGGAAAACTCCGCGATCTGGTGGCCGAGACCCAAGCCACCCATTTTAACCGCCAGCAGATCGCGGAGGCGGTTTTCCCTGGCCTCCAGCCCGATTCCGTCCGCGTGCAGTTTTCGCGGCTCCGCACCCTGATTGAAAAAATCGCCACAGGCAGCGGCAGTGCCTTGCGGTTCATGCTTTACCAGCCAGAGGTGAAGAACCAGCCGGATGACCAGATTCCTTGTCATTTTGAGGGGGATTCCATGGTGGGTCAGCGTCTGCGGGCGACCAATGCGGCGCTGGAGGCTCCCAGCCGCGATGCCCTGGCTGCGGCGGGGCCGGTCACTTACATTGAGCAGGAGGCTCGACCGGATGCCCTCTATGTTTTCGTTAGTTTCGCTTGGGCGGATCGGGACATGGTGAATCAATTCGTGCAGGAACTCCGGGATGCCTTGCATACCAAAGGCGGGCCGCGCATCGAGTTTTGGAAATGTGATGAGCGGCTGGGAATCAACACGGGCATTGAAGTCGGCCATGCGCTGGAGGCCAGTGTGCGTGAGGCCATGGCCCTGCATCCGGTGGGAATGCTCCTGCTCAGCGAGGCTTATTTCAAAAGCCGTTTCATCTGTCAGGTGGAATTGCCGCACTATCTTAGCGATCCGAAATCGACCACGCCTGCACTAGGGCGGGCCTATCCGGTGGGACTGGGGAATTACCGTCCCGGCCATCGTCCGAATTCGTGTTCTCACATCGCGGATAGCTTGGTGTTATTTTTGCCGCAGAAAAAAGGAGATACGCATGATCTTTCCTACGTGGACCTGAAACGCCGGGATAAAGACCGCGAGGAATTTATCCATGCGGTAGCCGCAGATTTGCAGAAACTCGCGAAGGAGAAAAGCACGACCCTCCCGCCTCCCGCAAAGGATGCAGCCCACAGCTTCCGTCTGCGCGCAGAGGAGATGGATAAGCTGAAAGAATACGCTGACCAAGAGGCCGTCCGCGAGTCCCTCGGCACGGGTCGTCAAAAACCCGCCGAGCCGACCACCATTTCCCGCAAGGGAGCCGTGCCCCTGGTTCCAGCCTTGCTGGCATGGGCACGGAGCGGACCGGAGACTCCTGCTTACATGGCCTTGTTAGGCGAGACAGGTGCTGGAAAGACCATGACGGCCTTGGAGCTGACCCGCCAGCTCCTGAAAGATGGCCTGGACCAGCCGCTCACCATTTATCTGGACCTGCGGCGGGCCAATGAGGACGGCTTGATCAAACGCAATGAACGTCCGCTCCTGCGCGAGATTCTGGAAAGCGTGCTCCGCCGCACGAGTGATGGCGAATATGCGGATGCTGAGGAAATCCTGACCGCCGTGCGGAAGACCGGAGCATTGCTCATTTGGGATGGGCTGGATGAGGTCCTCGTCCACCTGAGCAATGACGCGGGGCAGGCTTTTTATCGCCAGTTGTTGGATGCGTTACCTCCCCGGCTGGTGGGGCAGCCGGGAGCGGGTCGCGTGCTTTTTTCCTGCCGCACCCAGTATTTTCGGGATCTCAGCCACGAGGCGGATTTGTTTTCCGGCGGGCAGAAGGAAGGTATTCCCACAGGCGAGGCGAAAGATGCTCCTAAGTCCCCCCAGACTTCTCC
>JAYVJI010000440.1:0-5950 GCA_043769435.1 Verrucomicrobiota bacterium | reverse complement strand
TATCCAGCTCCACCGCCCGGCGGTAAGCAGTGATCGCTTCTGCGCGGCTGGCCTCGCTCAGGTGGATGCGCGCCATGAGCACGTAGGCCGGCGCGAAGTCCGGCGCGGTGGCCAGGAGAAGCTCCACGCGCACCGCGGCCTCCGATGGCTTGCCCTCATGAAATAGCGCCCGCGCCATACCCAGCCCGGCCTGGCGGTGGTCCGGCTGCTGACGCAGCACTTTCTCATAAGCCCCGCGCGCCTCTTCTGTGGACCACTCATCCAGCGCCGTCTGCGCATAGAGCAGCAGCAGCGGGATATTATCGGGCGAAACGGCCAGCGCCGTACGGAGGGTGTTCAGGTCTGCCATAGTGCAGCGGGCTTACACCCGGCTGCGGCAATTGCAAGGCGCTGCCCCTGCCCCCGAAATAGTTAGCGAGGCGAGGCAATAACGTTACAAGCTAGTTGGGCAGAAGAAAATCGCAGACGACCATGCGGTGGTCGCTGAGTGTGGTCATGACGGTAGTGGAGCGGATGGGGGTGATGCCGGCGTTTCCCCAGAGATGGTCGATGCGAAGGACAGGGGAGGCATTGGGGTAGGTGTTGGGCCAGCCGGAACCGGAGGCCCGGAAGAGGTCGCTGTATCCGCCGTCCTTGAGCAGGCGGAAGACGGCATCGCCAGCCGGTGCATTGAAGTCTCCGCCGATGATCGCGGGGATGCCCGGCTCGAAAAGGGCGGTGGCTCCTAAAAGCAGGCCGGCCTCGCGGCGGCGGGCCATGCGGTTGTTCCAGTGATTGCGAAAGGCGTCCTTTTTCCAGAGGCGGGCATCTGTCTCGGCTCCCAGCAGGTGGACATTTCCTAGGTTCAGGGCTACCCCGGGAGCGATCTGGACCCGCGCGAGAAGCGAGCGGGGCAGAAAGGTTTCCACCTTATGAGTGATGAGGCCTCTGGCGAGCACGGCGCATTCAAAGGAGTAGATGTAGTGCCCGGGGTCCCCGCTGTTGTAGAGTGTTACGGCCATGTTTTGCAGGGTAGCCTGGCCGGGGCTTTCCTGGAGCAGGACGATATCCGGCTGCCAGGGGATGAGGTCCTTGATGCTGTCCGGGTTGAAAGGACCGGCGCGGCAGTTCATGGTGATGATGCGCAGCGGCACGCGTCCGTTTTCCGCTGCGGCGGGCACGCCTTGCTGCGGGCGAGGATGCCAGCTTTTGAGCATGGGGAGGGTCTCGTCTGCGCCGGCCAGCAGGGTGACCGACCACAGGGCCATGCCCCAGAGTATGCGGCGATGCCGGAGCGTGATCCAGGCTACGAGGATGAGCCCCATGCCTAGGAAGCACCACGCCCAAAAAGGAAAAACGGTGATGGCTGTGAGGCGGTCCCACCGGCGCAGGTAGCACAGGCAGATAAAAGGATGCAGCAGGAGCCCCCCAGCGAGGGGACAGGGACCGGCAAGGAAGCGCAGAAAGGAAAGCATGTCTCAGCAGGGCTGATGCGGACGGGTGGATCAGACTGCTCTGACTGCCCCGGGGGCTTCGTCGTTCAATACGTCAGGCCGGGGGTGATGGAGCATGAGCTGGGCTACCGGCATGGTCCAGCCGCGCTGGAGGCAGACTGCTACGCAGGTGCGCTGCATGAGCCGGGGCAGGCTGGGATAAAACGGGGCTGCCGGCGCGGCAAAATCCACGATGACGGCCATTTCGAGGGCGGAGAGACTGGCGTCCGCCAACTCCACGGTAATGTGCAGCACGGCGTGTGCCGGGAGGGTCCTGGCGAGTTCCGTGCGCAGTGCCTCTGTAAACGCCTCCGGCACTTCTGTGTGGACCAGGGACGCATGGCTGTAGTCGATACCGAAGTGGCTGATGATGCGAAAGTTATGTGAGAGATTCCGCGGAGCAAGGCGCAGAAATTCCGGAATGGTATAGCTGTGAAAGGAACCTCCCAGTCTGACCAGCTGGACCATCTCAGGGGTTTGGAGGATGACCTTCCCCACGACGCCATCGCTCAGTTCCACCCACTCGCCCTCCTCACAGGCAAACCAGCGTTCCTTCTGTCCGTATTGCCTAGAGATGAGGTCCGCCACTTCCCGCAAAGGCAGCAGCACGGTGCCGCCGGTCAGGCTGGGATTATGCAGTTCACATGTCACGTGCAGCTTTCTCACCAGCCACGGCAGCCCGTGCCAGAGGACCCGCTCACCCTCGCGGATGGCACCGAGATTCAGCATGATTCTGGCCTGCTCATAAAGCCGGGGAAGGGAGTGCCGGCTGAGCAGGGCGAGGCCCGCCACCATGAGCATACCGAGGGTGAGGAGCAGCCAGTCCCCGCTGAGATATAGCACGACGAAGGCCGCGCCCAAAGCGGCCACGGTGCTCAGCATATAATAGAGCACATCCATGGCCCGGCCCAGGAAAACGGGGATCCCCAGCTTCCGCCGCAGCCCCTGCCGCCCGATGCAGCGGTGAAACCACCGCAGGGCCAGCAGCACGCCGGCAAAGGCCGCACAGGCGAGCACCAAATTCAGCAGCCGCTGGAGCACGAAGCCGCTCCACAGCCGGGAGGCCACCTGACCGAAGGACTGCCGTCCGTTTTTCACATCCTCCAGCCGCTGCGCCAAGGTCAGCCGCTCGCTCTCCATCAAGGTCAGCCGCGTGCGGTATTCGCTGAGCTTCAGAACGAGCGCGGCCTTCAGTTCCGTGAGCCCCTTGTCCTCCGGATGGGAATGCAGCGCGGCCTCTGCCTGCTTCTTTGTTTCCTCTAGGGAAATAATGGCCCGCCTGATCTGGGGTAAATCATGGTCACGGGCCTTGAGGCTGCGCTCGAGGTCATTGATTTCCCGTGGCTGCTTCATCAGGTCCTCTAGTGCATCAAGCGCCGGCTTCACGACTTGCTTCGCCTGTTTTTGCAGATCCACATCGCTATCCCCAGACGTCGCTATATCCTGTATCCCTGTGGCTTCGCGGGTGAATTCCTCCTCAGCCGCCACCCGCCTTTCCTGCCACTGGCGGATCTCTGATTCCAGTTGCGCCTGCAGTTCCGCGGGAGGCCCGGATGATAACCTGGCGCGGCGGACCTCTATCTCAGCGTCGATCTTTTTCCGGGCCTCAAACCTGTCACGCAAAATCAAAAGATGCGCCGCCTCCGGCAGCGGAGGCGCAGGCGTGACCTGCCCCGATACAAATAGGGCGCAGCAAATGTACGCTGTGATGATGACGGGGAAGCGCATGGTGTTGGAGCCCAGGCTCAACCGTTATGCATCGGGAAGCAAGCGACCCTCACAGGTGTGGGCGACCCTTCTCTGCCTTTCCTTTCTTCCCTGCCTTCTTTGCTTTCCCTGCCGGCTTTGTTCCGGTGATTTCATCGAGAACGGCATCGCGTGCCGCCACCAAGCGGCGAAGCTTTGGCCAGTATTCCTCCGCACAGATGTAGCCGACACAACGGGGGCTAGCACAGAGGCAGGGGTGATCCTGCCATGATTCCAAGTCAAACCCGTAGTTGAAACCCAATTCCTCACCGGCTGGAATGTCGCGCAGGGCGATGATCCAGATCCGGTTGCGGATGATCTGCGCTTCGCAGTTAGGGTCGCAGGTGTGATTTATAAGCCGGGCGGTATTCCATTCCAGATTACCATCGATGTCCCAGCGGCTGTTGAGGATGAACAGGTAGACGGCACCTCCACCGCTCACGCTGGCCTCGTCGAAGAGCGCATTACCGCGGCGCTCACTTTCCTTTTTGCTGATTCTCTCTCCCTGATACTCAATGATGCGGGCACCACTGGGAATATCCCGGGAGGCAAAAACACCGCGGTGATGGATGCTGGATTGCTTTACTTCGCAGTATTCGGAGGTGACGGGATCGGGCATGGATGGAGAGAATAAAAACACGGAGTGGCCATTGAGGAACAGGCACGGAGCAGGAGCACAGGAGGCCTGCATACAGATAAAGCTGCAGCCGTGGGGCGGGATGAGAGCACACTGCACTGCGAATTCAAGCTCTACTCCAGATCATTCCAGCCCGGCAGAATAAACTCCGCACATTCTGCTTTATTCCCGGCCATGTCTGCGCTAGTGCTTGCCTTCATTACCATGAACGACCATCCCTTGCCTACACCGGAAGCCCCAGTTGTCCCCGCCGCATCGCCCCTAGATCAACTCCAAGAAGTCCTGCAGCCGGATGAATTAAAAGCCTATGCAGATAAAACGGTGAAGGAACTCTCCGCCCGCTGGAAGGAATTGACAGACAATACCGCCGCATTCATCCGCGAGAACCCGGGCAAGGCCGTCCTCACCGGTCTGGGCGTGGGCTTTGCCATCGGGCTCCTTTTCCGCAAAGACTGACCACACTCACCGCAGCCTCATTCTCCTCTAACACCAAAGCCATGTCCGCCGAAATCATCCAGATCACGTCCCATACGCAGCCTTCCATGCCGCCGAATGTCACCCCCATAACGGAGGCGGAGCCCGCCCCGCAGCCCCCTGCGTTTGGCGCTGCGGATACCGTCTCCCGGCTGCTGAAGAACCCGCTGGTCATCGCCGGCGGCGCCGTGGTGGCGGGATTGCTGGTCACGCGGATCTTTGGTGCCTTGCCGGCCCGCCGGCTGGTCACAGAGATCGTGGATGAGGTGCTCCGTCACCGGCGCGCTTCCGGGTCCATCCCGGCAGAGGCACCAGCCGCAGCGCCCGCGCCGGCCCCGGCTTCCCCTGCTGCGGACGTCATCCAGCAAGGCTGGGAGCACGTCCGGCCTCAAGTTGCGGGATTTGCGCAGAAAATGCTTGCGCAACTGGCCGGAAAAAAACAATAACTGCCGGAGACAGTTCCTCGCCACCCCATCAGGTGTGTGCCTGGAGTTGTATCGTCAATTTCCCTAATCTGTAACCAGTCATCCACTTTCCAATGAGCGAGGAATACACCGAAGAAGTAGAAGAAAACTACGTCGAAGAACAGGAATACACGGCACCCGCCCAGGCTGCCGGGACCGCCGAGACCGTCGCCGCCCTTGCCCACGTGGATGAATATCTCCGGTTTGGGCAGGAGTATGACTGTTCCGACGTCCACCTAGCCACCGCTTCCCCGCCAAAGTGGCGTCGCTACGGCAAGCTGGAGCCCATCTGGGAAAATGGCGC
This sequence comes from Verrucomicrobiota bacterium, assembly GCA_043769435.1. Classification (GTDB taxonomy): domain Bacteria; phylum Verrucomicrobiota; class Verrucomicrobiia; order Verrucomicrobiales; family V1-33; genus JAYVJI01. The sequence continues at coordinate 853 of JAYVJI010000440.1, read as the reverse complement.
CATGCTCACGGCTGCCGACTGCCAGCGCCTCGCTGAGGGATTTCTGGGCCCCCGTGAGATGAAGCGGCTGAAAGAACGCGGAGATGTGGATTTCGCCTATGCGTCGGACTTCGGGCGATTCCGGGCCTCCGTAGTACAGCAGCGGCTGGGGCTGGACATGGCCTTCCGGATCATCAACAGCCACGTGCGCACCATGGATGAGCTGCAGCTGCCGAAAAGTATCAAGCCGCTCACTCAGTATCATAATGGCCTCGTCCTCGTGACCGGCTCCGTGGGTTCCGGCAAATCCACCACGCTGGCGGCCCTCATCAATGAGATCAACAACGAGCGGAATGATCACATCATTACCCTCGAAGACCCTATCGAATACATCATCAACAGCGCGAACTGCCACGTGAACCAGCGCGAGGTCCACACGCACACGGAGTCCTTTGCCGCAGCCCTGCGCGGAGCCTTGCGGGAAGATCCAGACGTCATCATGGTGGGAGAAATGCGTGACCTTGAGACCATTTCCCTAGCGATCACTGCATCTGAGACCGGTCACCTTGTGCTGGGAACCCTGCATACCGGTTCCGCAGCCCGGACCCTCGACCGCGTGCTCGACGTGTTCCCCACGGATCAGCGGGACCAGATCCGCATCATGGTCAGCGAATCCCTCCGCGGGATCCTCTCCCAGCAGCTCATTCCCCGCTCAGACGGCAACGGACGCGTCATGGCGCTGGAGATTCTCGTGAATACTCCCGCCGTGGCAGCCTCCATCCGTGACGGCAAGACCTTCATGCTGCCCGGCATCATGCAGACCGGACGCGCCGTGGGCATGGTCACCATGGATGACGCCCTCAAAAACCTCGTC
>JAYVJI010000439.1:0-13457 GCA_043769435.1 Verrucomicrobiota bacterium | reverse complement strand
CGCCACAGCCAAGATGGCCGTGTTCCGCTACATCACAACGCGGTCACACCGCCGCCACTTTGCCCCCGCTCCATAGATAGATAGTTCGGGAAGCTTATCACGCTTCTCGTTGGGGTTGCTGCGAAGTGCGCACCAAATGGCTGAGGATCGGCCACAAGATTACGCAAGGCAGGCCCATTCACCAAAACACACAAAACACACAAAACACATCGACGAACGTGATACTGGTGGCAGTTGCACCAACCGATTTTCTGTTAGCAATCCAACTAGATTTTAGATTTCATCTTAGGTATCTATGAGTGTCGATTGAAACGAAGGCACTTTCCAGAGTAGGTAGACAGATAACAAAAGTCCATGAATCGGCATCGCCCTCGGTGACAAGAAACACTCCGTTTGCGTTCTCGGCAAGGACCCAGCTGATACGCCGGGGACCAGTGGCCGCACCGTGGCTTATTCAGTCTTGGTCTCGGCGGCGGCGCGGCAGATTTCCCAGAAGCTGCCGCTTTCGAGACTGGCTCCTCCGACGAGGGCGCCGTCGACATCTGGCTGCCGGCAAAGTTCCACCATGTTGCTGGGTTTGACGCTGCCGCCGTACTGGATGCGGACGCGGCGGGCGGTCTCGGGATCATACATGGCACTGATTTCCTTCCGGATGAAGGCGTGGGCTTCCTGGGCCTGTTCCGGGCTGGCGGTGCGGCCAGTGCCGATGGCCCACACGGGCTCATAAGCGATAACGGTGGTGGGCATCTGCTCGGCCGTTATGCCGGCGAGACTGCCGCGCAGCTGGGTGCTGAGCACTTCCTCCAGCCGGTCTGCGTCGCGCTCGGCGAGGGACTCTCCGACGCACAGGATGGGGCGGAGGTGGTATTGATGGGCGGCGGTGACCTTGCGGTTCACTATGGCATCCGTTTCACCGAAAAGGGTGCGGCGCTCGCTGTGGCCGAGAATAACGTAGCTGACCAGCAACTGGCGCAGCATGAAAGGGCTGATTTCCCCGGTGAAGGCTCCGCTGGGCTCATGGTGCATGTTTTGCGCTGCGAGGCGGATGCCGTCGTTGTTCTTCAGTGATTCCGTGGCGGCAGCGAGGCTGATAAAAGGCGGGGCGATGACGATGTCGACACGCTCTTCTGTGCGGGCGAGGGTGATGAAATCCCGCAGAAAGTCCGCCGTTTCCTCGGGCGTCTTGTGCATCTTCCAGTTGGCGGCGATGATGGGCTTGCGCATATTGATTGTAAATTCCGGTCGAGGGTTAAATGAATGAGTTATTTGTCAGCGATAGCGGCGACGCCCGGCAGGGCTTTCCCTTCCAGAAGTTCAAGACTGGCTCCTCCGCCAGTGGAAATAAAGGTGACTTTGCTGCTGACTCCGGCTTTCTTCACGGCTTTGACGCTGTCTCCGCCGCCGATGATGGTTTTTGCGCCTTGGTTTTCTGCGATGGCATGGGCGATGTCGAAGGTGCCTTTTGCGCAGTCCTTGATTTCGAAAACGCCCATGGGTCCATTCCAGATCACGGTTTTGGCATTGGCTATTTCCGCAGCAAAAAGTTTTACGCTCTCTGGCCCGATGTCCACTCCCTCCCAGCCATCGGGGATGTTCTCCCCAGGCCCGGTATAGCGCGTCTGGCCTACTTTTTTGGCATCGAAGTCGAAGGAATCGGTGATGAGCGCGTCCACAGGGATCAGCAGTTTTACGCCTAGAGTCTTCGCTTTATCGAGAGCTGCCTGGGCAATGGGTTCCCACTCCGGTTTGTAGAGGCTGCGCCCGAGGGTGATGCCCTGGACCAGCTTGCGGAAGGTGTAGGCCATGCCTCCCCCGATGATGATGGTGTCGGCTTTTTCCAAGAGGCGGTTGATGACGGCTATCTTGTCAGAGACCTTGGCCCCGCCGAGGATGACTACGAAGGGACGTTCGGGATTTTCCAGTTCGTCGTGCAGCCATGTGAGTTCTTTTTCCATCAGCAGACCGGAGACGGCAGGGATGAAAGCGGCCACTCCGGCGGTGCTGGCATGAGCGCGGTGCGCAGAGCCAAAGGCATCATTCACAAAGACATCCGCCAAGGCCGAGAGCTGCTTGGCAAAGTCCGGATCATTCGCCTCCTCTGCGGTATGAAAGCGCACGTTTTCCAACAGCAGGACGCCGCCGGGTGGCAACGCATGGGCCTTGGCCTCAGCCCCGGGACCCACGCAGTCGTCCGCAAATTCCACCGGCGCGTCGATCATGGTGGCCAAGGCCGCAGCTACCGGTTGCAGGCTTTGCTTCGGGTCACGGGCTCCATTTGGCCGGCCTAGGTGGCTGCAGAGAATGATTTTGGCACCGGCGGCCCGCAGCGCATTGATCGTGGGCAAAGTTTCCCGGATCCGGGTTTCATCCGTGATGACCATTTTGCCTTCCTGCACTTCAAGTGGCACATTGAAGTCGACGCGCACGAGGCAGCGCTTACCGGAGAGATCGATGTCGCAAATGGTCTTTTTAGGCATAGGTATGGTCGTCGGCGGGGGGAGATGGAAAGGGAATGGTCAGGATGATAAGACTGGCTTCTCCGGAAAAGCAAATGGGGGGAAGTAAAAAAGCGGCGGGCACTGGAGTTGGTGCTGCCAATGGTGTTGCGCGCTGCGCCGGGCTGGTAATAGACTGAGGGATTATGGTTCGTGAAATTGTTCTCTATGGTGATGAAGTCCTGCGTGAGCGCTGCCAGCCGGTGGCGCAGATCACAGATGAAATCCATGCTCTCGCTGCTGACTTGATCGAGACGATGGTCGAGGCAGAGGGCGTAGGCCTGGCGGCTCCGCAGGTAGGCATAGCCAAGCAACTGGCGGTGATCGATGTGACCGGCGCCAAGGAGCCTCTGACGTTTTTCCGGGTGGATGGGAAGGAGGAAGCGTGGGAGAAATGGATGCCGCTGAAGTTTGTGAATCCCTCACTGACATTCCCGGACAAGGGAAAGTGCTCGATGAATGAGGGCTGCCTGAGTTTTCCAGACGTGCGCGCGGAAATCCGCCGGCCCGACATCGTCAAGGCCACGCTCACGCTGCTCGACGGACGGCAGGTCGTCATCGAAACCGACGGTCTCCTCTCGCGGGCCATCCAGCATGAGACGGATCACCTCTTCGGTCTGCTTTTCATAGACCGGGCCAGTCCGGCGGTGAAGCTTACCCTGAAAAAGAAGATCCAGAAAATGTGGGCGGAATACGCGGACGGTCCGGAATGAAGCAGCGTCCACGCATCGCTGTGACCATGGGGGATGCCGCCGGAGTGGGCCCGGAGCTTTGCCTGCGGCTCTTGGCTGAGCCTTCCCTCCGGGAGGTATGTGTGCCGGTGGTGATCGGCAGTGCCGCGCTGCTGAGCAGGGTGGCGGCGGTGACGGGTCTGCCCTTCGCTACTCCCGTGCTGCCGCTGGCCTCCTGGCCCGTGCCGCTGGACGGGCCGGCAGTCCTGGACTTGCCGGGACTGGACGCCGCTGCGGTCGTCCCCGGCAGCGTGCAGGCCATCTGCGGAGAGGCCGCCTACCGCTGCGTGGTGGCCGCCATCGATGCCGCTCTGGCCGGCTCCATCCAGGGCGTTACCACCGCCCCGTTGAATAAGGAGGCAATGCACGCTGCGGGGCACCACTTCCCGGGGCATACGGAGATTTTCTCCGCGCGCATGGCCGCGGCGCGCTCCTGCATGATGCAGTATTCAGAAGCGCTGACCTGCACCTTCGTGACGGTCCATGTGGGCTATGCGGCTGTGCCGGCCCTCCTCACAGAGGCCCGTATTCTCGATGTCCTGGAACTGACTGCTGATGCCTTGCGCCGCATCCGGGGAATAGAGCCGCGCCTTCTCGTCTGCGGGCTCAATCCCCATGCCGGGGAGCATGGGCTCTTTGGTGATCGCGAGGAGGAGCGCATCATCGAGCCTGCTGTGAAAGAAGCGAGGCGCCGCGGTCTCACCGTGGAGGGTCCGGTCCCGCCGGATACCGCCTTCACTCCCGCCCGCCGTGCCCGCCATGATGCGGTCATCTGCATGTATCACGATCAAGGCCACATCCCGGTCAAGATGATCGCCTTCGACTCCGCCGTGAACACCACCCTAGGGCTGCCCGTCATCCGGACCAGCGTGGACCACGGCACTGCCTTCGACATCGCCTGGCAAGGGCTCGCGGATACCGGCAGCCTCTACGCCGCAGTCCGCCTCGCCGCGCAACTGGCGCAACCTTGATCGGGGGTGCTCACGGTGTCAGCCATCAATAGTTAGTCAAATAAATTACAGCGGGCGTCCTTCTGGATCTTCTGTTCTGGATTGCGGCTACCGGCCAACTTTGTCAAGCTAGGTAGGTAAGCTAGGTGACCTTTTCCATTATGAAGATTATGAAGCTAGCTATGATATGAAGAGCAACGCTCCGTTTGTGCCTGAACCTGGGCATTTTGTCGCGAGCGGTGCTGCTTCAGGGCGGGCTTTTGACGCAGCGGAATCCGCAATGATTGGTGGATGTGTCCGGTGAGGCTTCCATTCTGCCGCCGGGGCGGTATGCGGCGCAGTAGCAGTCGCTGCAAAGCCACGAGCCGCCCTTGATCACGCGGCAGGGCATTCCCTGAGGATTATTGGAGTCGGGCGTGGTATTGACGGGGTTTTCCAGTGGGGCATTGCGGAAGAATTCTAGGGAGTACCAGTCTTGAGTCCATTCCCAGACGTTGCCGCTGACCTCGAAGAGCCGGTAACCATTGGCCGCGAAGCTCTTTACCGGGGCGGGGCCGCTGAAGCCATCTTCTGCGGTGTCTTTCAGTGGGAAATCGCCTTGGTAGACATTCATCATCCAGCGGTCACCAGGCTTGAATTCCGCGCCCCAGGCATACCGCATCTGGTCGAGACCGCCGCGGGCAGCAAATTCCCATTCAGCCTCGGTCGGCAAGCGCTTGCCAGCCCATTGGCAGTAGGCCTCCGCATCAAAAAACGAGACACAGACCACGGGATATTGTCCGCGTTGCTCTATGGTGCTGCCGGGGCCGTCAGGGTGTCGCCATTGTGCGCCTGGCTTGTATTCCCACCAATAGAGTGGATCGTCCAGTGGGACAGGTCTGGTGGTGGGGCGGAAGTTGTTGGCGCCCGGGACCAGTTTTTCACTTGGAATCCCGTTGCGCATTTCCTGCGGGAAATCCTCACGTTTTGGGGTTTTTTCTGCGGTGGTCAGGTAGCCAGTGGCTTTTACAAACGCGGCGAACTGGTCGTTGGTGACTTCTGTTTCATCCATGTAAAAGCCATCCACGCGCGCCTTGTGGACGGGTCCTTCATGTTGCTTCTCTGCCGTGCCCATGGAAAATGTTCCGCCAGGTATCCAAACCATGCCTGGTGGATGCTCTCCCGCCGGAGGTTTGGTCTGTGAGGTGGCAGTCTGTGCAGGCGGTGCGGCCTTATCGCTGCAACTGCTGAGCAGGGCCGTGAGAACTGGCCAGAGCCACCGGCACGAGCGGCCCATTAATCCCAGAGGTAGGATTTCTTCACGCTGATCACCTTTCCCCCCTGGATCAGGGTGGCTTTCCAGCCAAGCAATTTGCCACGGCGCTTGTAGTCTTCGCCGGCAACTTCAAACCGGGTAGTGTTGGTGCCGCCTTTCAACTCAGTGGTGACCGACTCTAGGGTGTGAACAGCGAAGCCGGTTTGGCTCTGCCGGTATTCGAACTTCACGGTCACCGGACGCGTCAGGTCTGGAGTGTTCCAGAAAAATGTGTAGTAATTCCCACGGCGGGCATCCCGGTCGGTGGCTGTGACGGCCCCATACATGTGGTGCTTATATTCAAACGCTAGGGCAGGATCTGCCATGTCCGGCCGCTTGTCAGGGTCCAAGCGATAGATCTTCACCTTGCTGAATCCTACCTCAGGCGTGGAGGCGCAGGAGGCGAGCAGCACGGCAACTGCAAAAAGTATGGCGGCGGGACGGAAAGACATAATGGCTCCTAAGGACACTAAAGCGGCCCTGTCAACATGGCTCACGCGCCTATTGCCTAGGATGTTCAGGGAAACTGGTAATCGACTAGGATCCTGTAGAAGTCGCGGCGGGCCAGCGGGGAGGGTAGAGAAATCTCGATCTGCGGTGCGACGGGGATCAGCGCAGCGCCCTCCGTGACCCAGCCATTCAGGTCCGCCGAGTGCTGGAGCAGGTAGCGTCGCTGCATGGAGGCAGGGAAGCGCAGCAGCCATTGGCCCCCGGTTGAGGGCAGGGCAGTGATCTGGAAGTAGCTTGACCGGTCTAGGGGGTTCGTATCGTGGAGGAATTCCTCCCGGTTTGTCCACCCGTCGCCATCGGGATCTGCGGTGCCGTCGGCAGTGGCAAAGTCCAGCCCGCGGGTGCGCTCCCAAGCATCTGCCATGAGGTCGTTATCAAAATCCTCAGCCGAAACTGTTAGGGTCACGCGGCCACCGGGCACTGCTGAGGCTATCAGCTCGCAGTCAAAACTGGCGTCATTGCTGACATTGAGATTTTGGTGCAGTTCCACGGCGAGCACATTCGTCCCCTCGACGAGAGCCGCCAGGCCGGCTGCGGGCACGGGGTATTCATAAAAGCGGGCTTCGTTTTCGCCTTCCACGGGCAGGGTCGCTCCGGCATCGAAGGCGGCACCGGCGGCCAGGTTGTCGCGCGCTATTTCCACCCCGTTGAGATACACCGCCGCCCCGTCATCACGCAGCAGGCGCAGTTTCAGGCTTTGCAACATTGCGCGGGGCAGAGGAAGCGTGAAGGACTTGCGAAAGTAGGTCGTGACTGGCGGCGTGCTCAGCAGGTAGGTTAACTTCGTAGCCTCCGGGCGGTCGTCTAGGGTATTGTCATCCCCATAGCCGATCTCGGCAGTGCCGGCGTTCCAGCCTGAGTCAGCGAAGGAAGCGGCCCGCCACGCGGTGCCCTGATCGCTGCCATTATCGAGATATTTCCAAGAAGCACCGGCGGGGATGAGCCTCAGGTCTGCGTTTTCCGTGCCGCCATCACTGACCCTGTAGAGAAAGGCATCCACGCCTGTAAATCCAGCATCCGGCGTGTAAGTGAACGCCCCGTCGGGAAGCAGGCTCACCTGCCCGTGGGCCGGCGGTGTATCCAGCGTGACGGTCAATCCAATGGAGTCGATGTCGGTGTCATTTGCCAGCACACCCGTCAGCCCGGACATCCGCTGCAGCTTAAGGTCAAAGCTCAGGTCTGCAGGATCGATCTGAGCGATGGTGAACAAATCAGTCAGCGAAAACTGGTGTACCTCCACCGCGATGACATTGCGGCCTTCCAGCAGCAATGAAGGCGGCAGGACGGCAGGGAAAAACTGGGTTTCTGCCGCGTTGGGAATGCGTGAATCCGCCAGCGTGGTATGCCCGGCAGCGGGGGAAAGATTCTGGCGCGCCACTTCAAAGCCATTCAGATAAACCGCCGCGCCATCATCCCGCAGGAGGTCTAGGGTCAGACTCCGCGTAGCATTCACGCCGCTGAGGGTAAATTCACGACGAAAATAAGCCGTGGGCCTGGCCGCCGCGCCCCGGATGTTCGTAACCTCTGGACGATTTCCGCCCAGCACGCCCGCGTCCCCGTAGCCCAGCTCTGCGGCTCCGGATGCCCATGCGGCATCGTTGTAGGCCCATGAGCGCCAGGCGCTACCAGGGTCAGTCCCGGTGTGATTATACTTCCACACGGCTCCCGCACTGATGATCTGTTGAGGCACCTGGACACCGGTGGCAGATACGGCCAACGCCGTGCCCGCCCGCACCAGATAACTGTCCGGACCGGCTACCGGCGCATCATTGACGGGGGTCACCGTCAGGCTCACCGTGGCCGGAGCAGAGGCCTCCACCGGAGCCAGCGGAGCCGGGGCAGTGGCCCGGATGGTCCCGCTTAAACTGAAGCTGATGCTGGTAGTCGCATCTATTCCCACCGTCCCGCGATAGTTGATTTGCATTTCCAGCTTCACTAGCCCGCCGCTCTGGGTGAGCCGCCCATTGAAGGGCATCGCTATGGAGGGCAACGCTAGTGGCAGCGGGGTCAGGGGGATGACTCCTGCCAGCTGTTCCGTGCCGATGATGGTGCCCGCTCCAGCCATGCTGAATGCCGCGCCGTCCGCATCAAAGCTGCCATTGGCCCGGATCGTCGTCGTGGGTCCGGCGCTGTCCATGGTGAGCGAGAGCGCCTCTGCCGGGCTGTCGAACTGAATACCTCCCAGGCAGGTATTCAAAATGGGAATGCAGCCCACACCCAGCTTCAGGCTTATCGGGTCAGATAATATCGCGTCCATATCCGCTACCCTCACGACGCTGAATGGAGCCACATTCGGGCCGATGGCTGCTGCCAGCGTGCCCTTCACCCGTGATGTCGAGCTATCACTGGAGACGCTCGGGATTCCCTGAAAGACCAGCCGGAGCGTGGCTCCCACGGTCAGCCGGGAATTAGGCTCGTCGATGGTAAAAGCGGTCACCGGGCGGTCACCAAAGAGCGTGTAGGTAAAGGAATCGCTCCCGTGGAAATTCACCGTTGGAGCGAAAGTGAAGGACCCGTCCGGTGCCAGATTCACGGTGCCGTGCAGCGGTGCCGTGGTCATGCCCGCTGCCGGATCAGTCGCAGTCCCCGCGTCATCATTGCTGCGCAGGCCATCCGCAGCACCGCGCACCAGCGGCGTGTCCTCCGCAGTGGCGAAACTATCACCCACGGCTGTGGGCACCGCTTCCGAGACAGTTCCCAGACAGCAAAACAAAAAGATGAGACGGAGCTTCATACCGGCCATCTTACCAGCCGGAAGCGCCGCGCGTCAATTGCTCACTGCTGCCCAGAATCCCGGATTCATGCCCCGCCGGATCCATGCCCGAGCGCCGCTGCGGGACGGGCCGTTGCGGGCTTGAAGCAGGAAGACCATTGCCGGAGTGAGCATAGGAGAGCCCGGCTCCACTTGCGCCTGAATACCTTGCTTGAATTCCGTTGGGACACGGGTTAACTCCTCAGGGAATGAGTGACTCTGCTTCAACCCAATTTCCCGACACCGAATGGACCATGGTCCTCGCGGCGGGGAGTGACGGTTCCATCGCCCGGCCAGCGCTGGAGCGGCTGTGCAAGAAATACTGGGCACCACTTTTTGGATTCGCCCGGAGATCCGGACTGACGCATGAAGCGGCAGAGGATGTCGTCCAGAGCTACCTGCTGACGGTGATCGAACGGAGCAGCCTGACGGGAGTGGAAAGAGGGAGCGCCCGCTTTAGGTCATGGCTCTTGGGCGGCATGGAATTTGCCATGGCCAATGCCCGTCGCCATGATCACGCCGTAAAGCGCGGTGGTGGAAAGGCCATCTTTTCCCTAGATGAATCCACTGCGGCAGTGCCGGTCGCCCCCGGCCTCACCGCTGCTGAGGAGTATGACCGGAAGTGGGCGCAGACGGTCATGCTGGCGGCCGTGACCCGGCTCCGGGAAGAACAACACGCTGCGGGTAAGGACAGTTCCTATTTTATCTTGGAACCCGCCGTGACCGGCCAAGTAAAAACCGCCTACTCCCTGCTGGCCGGGCAGCTCAACACCACAGAAAAAAACGTAGGGCTCATGGTTCACCGCCTCCGTGCCCGCCTGCGGGACATCCTCCGCTCGGAAGTTTCCCAAACCGTTTCCAGCGCGGAAGACCTCGAGGATGAGATCCGGTATCTCCTCACCATGGCCCGCAGCTGAAGCACGCACCCACGTGCCCAACGGTGTCTGAGGGGTGTCGGGCCTTCAGCCCACTAAATCAACGCGCTACTCGTCTCCCAGAGCGTTGCCCTGGGCTGGGATAGGGCGCGCCGTTAGCGCTTCAGAGGGGCTGAAAGCGCATTCGATAACAGCCCAAGGCAACTTCCTAGGGCTCATACTCATACATACTCATTTATACGGAATATTTTACTTGCGCACTATACCCGAGTAAATACAATCACCTTACCTATGAAAGTATATCAAGCTCTATTACTAACTATCGCCACCACGGCCATCACGAGCCAAAGCAATGCGGCTACCATATTATCTCAAGATTTTGAGACCGGATCGCCCGTGAACTACACCTTGCCTGGAAACAGCAGCCCGTTCAGGGTAGGAACTACCGATAATACCGACTACTGGGGTCTGTCAAACATGGCAGGTATCTCGCTGAATGCTGGCCTGACCGGGAATTCGACTGTCTACCTGACAGGTCAGGACATGGATTCCACCCTATCCACCCCGTTCAGCAGCACCGCGCCCGCGCAGATTGATTTCACCGTTTCCGTTTCCGGGTTCACCTCTCTAACACTTCAGCTGAGCATGGCAGGAATGCCCACCGCTGAAACAACAAACTTCCTGCGGGCTTTCACCGACAACGATGGGGACGGTAATTACGAAACCTCCGTCTTCAACTTTGCAGGCGATAGTAATTCCGCCTATGTAGAAGGCCCCCCGGCAACGCCTACCGCGTCACTCGCGGCAGCCTTCGCCAGCTACACCCGCAATCTCACATTCCCCACTGTGGGCAGCATGTTGCGCCTGCGCATTGAAATGTTTAACGACACCGCGAGCTTCAATGAAGCTCAGGGCATAGATAACATTCTGATTTCAGGCGATCCCGTGCCGGAGCCCACCAGCATGGGGATGCTCCTTGGCGTGGCAGGTGTGCTCGCCAGCCGCCGCCGCCGGAAGTAATCCTTGTGAAGGCCCGCGTGAAGGCCCGCGTTTCAGACGGATGCGTCAAGTATCCAGAAAAACGCGCATCAAGTCTATGATCACGCGATAACGAGAACGATACCCCCAGAAATTGTCAACCATCGCCCAATACCGCATTTCGACAGAGGTGCGGTATTGGGTTTTTTGTGTTCCCGCAGGCACCGCCGTGCGTGGCGCAACATGTGGGTGAAACGCGTCCCTACTAATCTTGGAAACCGCAGTTGGAATTGCCGCGAGAGAACACAAAGAGCGCAAAATAAGCGGGTTGATACACAAATCGAGGTCCGCTTGTGTTCCCCATGATGGTGCTCCCGCCGGTTGATCCAAATTCCATCCTCTGTGTTCTTTGCGTTCTTTTGCGGCCATCAACTGCGGTTTTTAGGCTTACCGTGGAGACAGGAGTAAATTATGTGCCAGTGCCTTGGGCGGCTTGGGCGGCGGCCCGCATGTATTGGGTGACATACTTCCCTATCAAGTCAGTCTCAAGGTTAACCGGCTGCCCGGGAACGGCATGGTGGAGGTGTGTCACTGCCCTAGTGTGCGGCGTGACCCAGCAGGTGATGCGGTCCGCTGCGCGCTCAGCCACTGTCAGGCTGATGCCGTCCACAGTGATGCTGCCCTGCGGTATGATCTGGAGCATGAGCGCAGCTGGGACGAGGATTTCGAGCCGGTAATCCTGACCTGATGGCTCCCAGCGGCTGATGGTTCCCGTGCCATCCACATGTCCCTGCACCATGTGTCCGCCAAGCCTAGCATTCATGGTCATGGCGCGTTCCAGATTGACCATGGACCCCGGCTGCAGCGCGCCCAGACTGGTGAGCCGCAAGGTTTGCTGGAGCAGATCGAACGCGGCCGCTCCCGACCCTGCGGAGACTACCGTGAGGCAACAGCCATTCACGGCGACGCTTTCCCCTAGGGCCAGCTCTTCTGCAAAGGCCACCCCCTCAAGCACAAGGCTCGCGCTTTCCCCGGGAGTCGCGAGACTCCGGACGGTGGCTGTGGACTCGACGAGGCCGGTAAACATGGCTGCCTCTGGACCAGCCGCGCGCCCTAGGCAAGGCTGATCCACTGCGGTGACCGACGGCACCTCTGTGAATACTTACAAAGTGACCGCCTCGGCGGCACCGTGATCTATACCGTCACGGCCTAGGACGGGATGTCGACCAAGGTCTATGCTGTAAATGTCCGGGATGCCCGCAGGCCAGTGCCTGTGTTCTCTTGCGTCCGGCTTATTTCCGGTCCATGTCCTGCTCACCGGTGTCATACCAGTTCAGCCGGACGATACCGTCTACTATCACCTGAGATTTTGATATGCTGTTTTGAGGGTAGCGGATCTTCACGACCACTGAAATCGATTCCCCCTCCGCCATGCTTTCCATTATGTCCGAGAGTCTGCGTCCGTGGCCGGTCTCCAGTGGCAGGTAGGCCCAGAATTGGAAGTTGTCATCGCCTGGATAGATCAGTTCTACGCTCTGCCATTTTGTTTTGTCGGTAAACTCGTGATTCCAGTAGTCCGCCTTTCTCATTTTACACCGGAACGCCACGGCCTTGCGGCTGCGGGTGCTAACAAAGTTTTCTAAAGGCATCTCTTGGTAGTTGACCGCCGTCTCCCAGTCGAGGCGGTATTCCACCTGCTGATCTCCTACGAGGATTTCCTCCACTGTGAAGTAGCGGGTCCGGGTGAGGACGTTGCCCGGAGCCAGCGGGTCGGGCTCCGTCACCGGGAATTGCTGCACAATAAAGTAATGGTCCCCAGATTTCATTTTTGTCTGCTCCTCCAGATCACCGGCGGTCATGGGCACGGGTGGGTGCGCACGGTACCAAGCTTCCATGAGTGGACCGGTTTTTTCCGGTGTTCTAACATACTTCAGCTTTTCCTCCACGGTCGCAGCGGCTAGGAAGTTGCGTACCGTTTCCGTGGCTCCTGCCGAGTTTTGTTCGCTCAGAAATTCCCGTGAAATGATGAAATCCTCCCGGGTGTCACGCGGGGGCTGAGGTGTGAATTTCTCCATGAATACTCTCACGCCGAAGTAGCAGCCGGTGCACAAGATCACCAGGGCCAGCAGGATGGTGACGATACGGGTGGAGTAGGAAAACCGCCGGAAGAATATCTGCGCGAGGCCGAGGATCCGGCGTTTTTTGACCCGCTTCACTTTCCTGACGGAATTTCCCTCGCGGTCCACCTCATCCACCACGATCCTCTGGCTGGTTTCGGCGCTTGCCTCCTCCGGCAGCGGCTGTGGGTGTTCCCATGTATCCGCGATGAGTTCTGCCGCCGGCAGGCGCTCCAGCGGGGCATCCCAGTCCGCCAGATCACTGCGCAGACCCTTCCTCGCCTTCATTTTACGCTTTTTGACGCGGCCATGTTCACCCGTGGAGTGGTCGCTGGAGGGTGCCAGCTTATCCCGGAAATCCTGATCACTGAGGGTGCCCTGACTGTTAGTGTCCTGACCGGTGGCTGGAATGGGTGGCCCTTGGAATGAAGTGCCCCTTACCTCCGCACCGTCCCAGGCGGTGGCGGAAGGGGCGTGTGCTGGTCCGGTCTGGAGGGGGGCGCTGAATATTTCCTGGGGCGAGGGCAGGGCCCGCCCGCAGCGCACGGGGCCGCCACAGCCGGGACAGGCTACATGAGAGCCGTCGGGCAGGTTGGACATTGCCTTCATACGGGTTCCGCACCCTCCGCAGGTGAGGATTTGCCATTCGTTGGTCAGGGAGTTTGACATGGGAGGAGGTTGAATGTGTTGGGGATTTATAGCGCGCTTTATTCAGTGCGCAATGCTTTGCCGTGGTGCTACCAGGAATACTCGTG
>JAYVJI010000438.1:0-6667 GCA_043769435.1 Verrucomicrobiota bacterium | reverse complement strand
CAGGTGAGTCATGCCTTCATTCACCTGCTGCTGGGCCTCGACGACCAAGGGATCGTCACCATGGCCTTCGATCTCAACAAAGTAGAGGTACTCAAAGGAGCGTTCCAATCTGGGGTAGGGATAGACGGCGGCAACGTTGATCTCCCGGGAGGCAAAGGCTCCGAGGGCGCGGTGCATGAAGCCAGGCTGATCCGGGAGATTCAAAAGAAAGCAGGTCTTTTGCAGGTGGTGATCCTCCGTGCCGCTAATGTTTCCCCGGGGATCGTGGATGGGAATGCTGACCCGGCTGGCGGGCACTCCTGGCATGGTTTTCGTGGACAGCACCCAGAAGCGGGTGAGGCCGTTGCGGAAATCAGTTAGGGTCTCGAGGTCCTGCCAGATGAGCCTCCCCTCCACCCGGCCTGACAAATCCACAGTCCTGAGCGCGCCGGCAAATGCCTGCATGGCTTCCTGCGAAGCGAGCGCGGCTACGTGTGGCTCCTCCGCAGCCATGCGGGCACCGTCACCGGTGCTTTTGACAGGGGTGATTTCAAGAGACGCACCCAGCGCCTGCTGGAGGGCATGGAGAAACCGGGAGCACTGACGCTGCGCGCTGGGATGGGTGGCGATGCGGCGTATGTCCCCGAGTCTGCCGCTGCGGTTGATGAGCAGATGGCGGATGGCCAGTAGTTCCTCCCAGCAAACCCACGGACGCAGCGGCGGATCGCTTTCAAAGAGGCGCTCCAGCTCGCGGATGGACTCGATGATGATGCCGTCGAGCGTATTCTCGACGGCGATGATGCCGTAGTCGATCTGGTCGCTGGTGATGGCGCGGACGATTTCCGGATGGCTGGGCAACGGGATCTGAATGACTGCGGGCCATGGATCGTGGAGGCCGGTGAGGTGGCGGAGGAATCGCCCCGCGGCGGTATAGCCGTTAGTGAGCGGGGCGGGACCCAGAAATCCTATGCGCGGGCGGGCCATGGTCCTGCGGGATTACAGCACCTGCCCGGAGTTCCTCCAGCGGGCGTGGAAGTCTGCGTAGACTAGGGGCGAAATCTCGCTGGGCTTGATCTCGCTGCGCCCCCCCCAAAAGACGGCGGTGTAGTTCACAGGAATGCCGCATTCCACGAGGTGTTGATCGATGGCGGCTTTGTGCTGGAGGACGCGCTCCCGCTCGGAGCCATGGATGACTGCCATGATGTTGGCATTTCCAAAGCGGGGGCCTCCCTCCCGCCAGTAGCAATGAGTAAGGATGAAATGACGGCCAATCTCTGACCCGGCCCGGTGCTGCATCCCCTCCGGCACGGACCAGTGAAAGAGGCCGTTGAAGCGGGTAACGCGCACGCCTGTGGAGGAAGGTTTCACATGTTCCAGAAAGGTTGAAAAGCGTCCTATGACCCGCTTCCGGTTCAGTTCCTCCGCGACGGTGCAGAAGCGCTCATAGCTCACTCCGGCAACCACCGCCCGGCCTTTCCATGGATCCTCACAGATCTCATCAGGCGTCAGTTCTTCCTTCAGCGCCAGCAGCACACCCCATTCTTCAGGGGTCAGTTCCACAGTCGCGGTGGTCTCCATGTGGACCGGGGCGTCTGCCTTGTCACCGGGCTCCATGGTCTTGCGCCGCACGTGCCCCACACCCAATGTGAAGATGCCATTTGCCGGCATGAGGATGTATTCGTGAGCGCCGGTCAGCCGCTTGAGGACATCCGCGTGTTCGCTCAGGCTGTGGCCCTGAGGAACTTTGAGGGTGGTCCAGAGCCGGTAGTCGCTGCCACTGATCTCACGGTCGGTGCTGCGGGTCACCACGTGCCCGCTGAAGGGGTCCTCCTTAAACATCCAGTCAAATGTGGAATCGATCTTATCTGCATCCACCTTCCACGCCACCAGGGCTCCGTGCGCCAGCTTGGTAGCCAGCAAGGTCTGCCGGACACGGCGGATCACCCCTGCCTCGAGCATGGCACGGATGCGGGAAATGACTACGGCAAGCTCGACCCCGCTGCCGTCGGCTATAGCGTGGAAAGGCTGGCGCACAAAGCCCTGTATCATGTCTTCCGACACGGCTAGGATGCGGGCGTTCAGTTCGTCTGTGTGTTCAGCGGCAGGTTGCGTCATCCTTACCGGGTGCGGCCCGGCCCGCTGCCAGGCAACCGGAAAACCAGTCTGGACCGCCAGGCCGCCAAGCTTATGCCCGGCACTGTGTGCCGGAGAAAAACATCTTGCCAATGGTCCCCGCGGCAGCAGGTGGTTCCATGTGAAAGGCGATGATGCCGCCCGAGCCCGGGCCTTGCTCAACGCTGCGAAGGAGAAGGGTCACACAGCCCACCTTGCATTGATCATTATTCACCAGATGGGGAATTGGCCTGACGGCCTTGCCGGGATACTGGCCTGCGGGGAGCGGGACGACCAGCTGAATCAGATGCCCATTTCGCGCATCACTGCGGCAAGAGCATCGCGTTTCTCCGGCGTCATCCCTACCATGGGCAGCCGCACATCACTGCGCAGCATCCCTTTTATCTCCAATGCGGTTTTGATCGGCACTGGATTTGTATCCAGTTTCATGAGGGTATTCATCAGCCGGTAGAACTTCCTGTGAGTGGCCCGGGCGGAAGCGTAGTCATCCCTGAGGGCCGCGCTAACAATGTCACTGAGGGCGCGGGGAATAAGGTTGGACGCCACACTAACTACTCCCACGGCACCCACGGCCATGAACGCCAGCGTCAGGGAGTCATCTCCGGACAGCACCGTGAAGGTCCCGGGCAAGGCTGCGACCAGCTCATTCACCCGCTCCACGCTACCGCCGGCTTCTTTGATGCTAACAATGTTTGGGCAATCCCCGGCGAGGCGCACAGCTGTATCCACCCCGATCTCGATGCTGCTGCGTCCTGGTATGCTGTAGAGCATGATGCGACAGGTGGTGCTTTGAGCGATGGCCTTGAAATGCTGATAAAGACCCTCCTGCGATGGCTTGTTATAGTATGGGCAAACCTGAAGCACGGCCTCGCAACCTGCGGCCTCGGCATGTTGCGTCAAATCGATAGCCTCGTCAGTGCTGTTCGAGCCTGTCCCTGCAATCACCGGACCCCGTCCGCGGGCATATTCCACAGCCAGGGAAATCACCTGCTTGTGTTCATCATGACTGAGCGTGGGGGACTCGCCGGTCGTGCCCACGGGGACGATGCCGGTCACGCCATGGTCAAACTGTGAGTCAATAAGCTGCCGGTAGGCTGCGGTGTCGATTTGATTTGATGGAGTGAACGGAGTGACTAGGGCTGTGAAGGTGCCGCGATACATGATGATAGTAATGAATGAAAAAAGGGAGACGATCAGGCGAGTTTGATTTCGCCTTCGAAAACGATATCGGCAGGGCCTGTGAGAGTGACGTTTTGCCAGATGTGGCCATTTCTGGCAAATCCGACCTGCAAGGTATCACCGCCCCTGACTTTGACACTGACGGGGCCTTCAATTCCAGTCAAGTGAGCGTGAATAATGGCACAGGCGACCATTCCGGTGCCACAGGCGAGGGTCTCATCCTCCACGCCTCTTTCGTAAGTGCGGATGGCGATAGTGCTCTTCTTGAGCACTTTCATAAAGTTCACGTTTGTGCCCTTGGGTTGAAACTCCGGATGGTGCCGCAGGGCTGCGCCGAGCACCCGCACGGGCACGGTTTCCATTACCTCCACCGGCACGACAGCATGGGGTACGCCTGTATTGATGAAATGGACGGTGTGGACGATTCCGTTTACCTCCAGCTCTAGGTCCGTCCTAAGCGTATGGGGAACGCTCATGGCCAAGCACACCTTCACTCCTTCGAATGTAGCGGAGATAACACCTGCCGGAGTCTCAAACGAGATCACGTCGCGCTGCCCGCCAGACAGCTTGTTGGCAAAGGTGGCGAAGCACCGCGCGCCATTTCCACACATCTCAGCCTCTCCGCCATCTGCATTATAATAGCGCATACGGAAGTCAGCACCCTTTTGTGCAGGCTCCACCGCAAGCAGACCATCCGCGCCTACGCCCCGGTGTCTGTCGCAGAGTGCTGCGATTTGTTTGGTGCTCAATGCATATTTTTTGTCTCGGTTATCGATAACTACGAAGTCGTTACCAGCTCCGTTCATTTTCCAGAATTTGATCATGCTCTGGCCATATGCCAAGCGTCATCCGCGTCAAGCCCATCTGCGTCCTTGAGGGCAGGGATTTTAGTTAAGGACGGGCAAAAATCAAAGCCCGCCGGGAATCAATCACCGCAGGATTATCATCCCTTTACCTGCGCAGTGGAAAGCACCGGCTGGATGTGTTGCTCTGAAACTAACGTAACCATCAGATTATTGACCAACGCTGCCTTGCTGCTTTCGTCAAAACTGACGACGCCATCAGCCTCCAGCTTTCGCAGTGCCATTTCAACCATGCCGACAGCGCCATCAACGATCAACTGCCGGGCGGCGATGACGGCCTGAGCCTGCTGCCGACGCAGCATGGCCTGAGCGATCTCGGGGCTGTAGGCGAGATGACTCAGCTGAGTCTCTACTATTTCTATGCCGGCCAGTGCGGCCCGCTCCTGCACTTCAGCGCGGAGCCTGGTGGCCACTTCTGCGGGGTGGCTACGCAGCGCTTCCTCCCCGGGAGCGTGGGGCTCGTATGGGTACTGACTGGCCAGGTGGCGCAGCGCGGTCTCACACTGAATGTGGACAAACTCCCGGTAGTTCTCGACATCGAAGAGAGCCTTGGCGGTATCCACCACCGACCAGACGATCACGGCACCGATTTCGATAGGGTTGCCCTGGGCATCATTCACCTTCAGCTGCGGGCTTTGAAAGTTGTTAACCTTCAGGGAGATTGCCTGCTTTCCAGCAAAGGGATTGGCAAACCAGAACCCACTCTCCCGAACCGTGCCGGTATATTTGCCAAAAAATGTCAACACCCGTGCGTCGTTAGGACCAACGACAAAAAGTCCTTTGAATCCAAGTATTCCCGCCACGACCAGCAGGGGGGATACCAACGGAAAGCTCTTGAAAAAAACACCCGCGAGGATCAGTAGTCCAAGTGAGATGGTAGCCGGCAAAAATCCGTGGGTGCAAATAGCGCGTCGTTCTTTCATAGTGGATCATAGGTGGACCACACTGCTGCGGCTGACAAGAGCACATCGCCCGGGCCTTACTTTCACTTCCCGCCACGGCCGGTAGGGCCATGTCAAGGCAGCTCTGCTTTCAGCCGCAGCAACAAACTTCCCGCAGCAGGCGTGTCATTGAGCCGCACCGACTCTAGGATGGTGCCATTTCCAGCAGTGACGGAAGTAAGCGGTGAGAAGGGAGCGGGCACCCAGTGCAACAGATTACGTGACTGCTCCAGTGTTAGGACGTAGTCGGTGGTATCCGGTCTGCGGTGGTAACTGAACCGCAGACCACTCTGGCCGCTGTCACCCATCCAGGCAATCTGTGGATGGGGAGTGGAGCTGACAGCGGATGGATTTGTTCCCAGCACGAATTCCACAAGATTGTCATAGCCGTCACCATCGGCATCAGTATTCGCAGCTGCTCGCAGGGCATAACCGGAGGCTGCGGGATCGAAGTACAAGTCTCTCCATCGGGAGAAAGTCATACCGTTAGCAGGCAGTCCGGGAGTTCCACCGGGATCAAACGAAGCCTTCCAGTTAGTCCCCGCTGCATGATCAGTGGACGGGGCTGGACTTATCAATTCCAAGGAAGGCCCGCTTCCGTCAGGCGGGAGCGGCCATGGAGCCGCATCATCGTAGCTGAACCGGCGAATATCCGCGCCATGGCGATCAATGAGCAGGATCATTTCTCCTCCATTGGCCAGCCCGGTGTCGTCTGCAAAGGCACCGGCGATGGGCAAGCCGGGACCGTATCTGGCCAGCATGGCGGCAGGGTTCCTAACGACCAGCACCCGTCCACTTGGCGGGATCTCATGACGGCTTCCGGTATCGAACCTGAAGGTCACGCCCTCAGTAAATTGAACACCAGCCAAATCCACCGTGGTGGGGCTTACGTTTTGGAGTTCGATGAATTCAAAATCATCCTTGTTCGACGTGATAGCGGTCTCCCCTGGCCGGACGGGATTTACAGGATGGTAATGGATCTCGCTGATGACAGTGTTGAGTGCACTGGCAGGGACTGACGTCACAAAAAACCTTGCGGAATTCAATCCTGACCATTGGCCGGCTGACAACACTCTGGCATTGATGGTTTGCGTCGTGTTGAGCGTGATGGGGGTAGTTGGGGCCTGACTGGTCAACTCCAGCGCCAGATCAAAACTCAGATCAGCATCACTGGCACTAACTTTATGCACTTCCACTGCGATAACGTTATTGCCTGACTGGAGCAGGGACGGATTTAAGACCGCCTCATAGTAAAAGCTGGTCTCGTCCGCGCCTCCCACGTTGCTGGAGGCGGTGGAGGAATAGGTGACAGGGTTTGTCGGGTGCATGTTGCTGCGAAAGACATCAATGCCATTGACGTAGACCACCGCACCATCATCACGCAGTAGTTTGACCTTCATGGCGGTGACCACGGAAGGGTCCGGGATGAGTAGCGTTTTGCGGAAATAAGTGGTGATATAGCGGGCTGCGGTATTGGGACCAAACCCAATCACGGTCCCTTCATCGCCATCACCATAGCCCAGCTGCCCGGCACCTTGTGGCCATGTGCTATCATCAAAAACCACGTTTTTC
>JAYVJI010000437.1:0-2384 GCA_043769435.1 Verrucomicrobiota bacterium | reverse complement strand
AGATTCGACCATGATTTTCCAAACATTGCGGGTGGCAGCTAGTTACTTTTATGAACCCTAAAGGCCAGCTTCTTTAACATATCCATCACCAGCTCACGCTCAATCCCTCCAAGGAAGACAATACCCGCAAGCAACGCAGCCACTATAAGAAGTTTTGCTGTCACCAGCACAACAGAAATCGAAGCGGGCAGAAATTGTGCCAGCAGCATGACAGCCCCACCCGCAGCAGCCACCATGGACAGTTGCCTCCATTTATGGGGCACAGGGTAAAAGTGCTGGCTGACTGCCATCGATAATCCAAAGTGAAAAGCAGAAGCAATCAGAGTTGCCGTCGCCGCACCCATTAGGCCCATTCCAGGCACAAGTAACAGGTTCAGCACCACTGCCAGCGCCGCAGTAGCGGCATTGGTGAAAGCCACCCACCACGTGCGTCTCTTTATCCACGGACCTGGTGCAAAAATGTACATCTGCACCAGAAGCACGGAGGGTGAGAGGAGCGCCATCAAAGGAGCCGCGGACATGTAGGAGGGCTTAGTGAGCAGGGCCAAAATTTCTGGTGTGAACAGCACCAAGCCCCCCAGCCCCATTGAAGCGAGGGCGATAAAAATGCGGAAAATGCGGGCCAGACTGCCGGGTGTTGCCGGGTCATTTTGACCTGCATAGATCAGTGGGGTCAGCGCGCTGCCAAACCCCAGCATTACCAGCCCGGCCATACCTGCAAGCCTCGCTCCCACCCCGAATACCCCAACAGCATCCCGGCCCTGCTCATTTTCAATAACAAACCGCGAGATATATTGACTTACCACCACTGCAAGGCTGGAAGGCACCAGTGGTATGCTAAATAGCGCCATTTTCCTAAAGCAGGCCATGTCGAATGTAAATCCAAATTCGCTTCTGGCAAATATCATGGACAAAATGATGCCGGCTAAAGCACCTGCTGACATACCATAAAGCACCCCATCCACCTTCATATCAGTCCCGCTGACCAGAGCCACAGTAACCAAAAGCGATACCAGCGTATAGGCGATGCTGACCAGCCCGAAAACCACCGGACGCATCATCCAGCGCAACTGCTGCACTACGACCACATAAATTCCCCCAAAGCACATGTAGGTCCCCGCAGCATGTATCGCACCAATTGAAGTGGGATCTCCTGTGAGTGCAGCCAGCGCAGGTCCACCAGCAAATGAACACGCCATGATAATGCCAAAGACAAACACTGTAAACCACAGCGCGGTGGAGGAAAATCTCCGCCTTTCAACAGGGTCAGGACTTGAGCCATACTCGCGCGCGAGCGCGTTGCTGATGTCCAGTCCTACAAAAAGTGTCATCATGGCCACTCCCCCCAGCAGCAAATCAAGCAGCCCTATTTCCGCCTCCTTCAGGTAGGCGGTGTAAATGGGCACCATCAAAATGGTCATGCCCTTCGACAGAATCGTGGCAACCCCGTAAAAGGCAGAGTCTTTAAAAAACCGTCGTACCATGCGCTACTTGGAATACTATCAGCCATGCGGCACGTTCGCGAGAGACAGGGCCATGGCCTCCAGCATTGGCTTATCCCCCAGACGAAGCGCCCTCGTCCCGTGCGCAGCCACCAAATTGGCCACTACTTCCGAAACGATGTCGACCGGCACACCACCACCGGAATAGAATACAGGAATATTCATTGGATCGAACATCCATTCCTCAGGGCACTTGCCTGACAGGACCAGTTCGATCCGCTCCGCCACAAGATCACTGCTCCACTGCTCTGCCCGCCTTCGTGCCGCCTCAAACACGTTTTTTCTTAATTCGCCGTTAGCAGCCATCACGCGGATTGCCTCCTCAAGCTCATTTTCGTGACAGACATACGACGGCCATTCGCCGAGGCCTGAGATTTTCAGCCACTCTTCTGACCACCCGTATCCCCCGACTACGGAGGGACGACCGCAAGCGGCGGCTTCTGTGGCGAAGCCGGCACAAGGAGTATCAGAGTAGAGCTGATCAACAACGAAATGGCACTGCCGTATCGCCTCAAGCACTTCAGCATTGGGTCTTCCAGTGATAGTTACAAATTCTATGCCCTTTGTATCAGCTTTTATCTTCTGAATCGCCTGCGCGATTTTTACAGAACCTTTCCCAAGCGGATACGACGGCGCATGCAGGATCATAATCGAGCCGGATGGCTCGGGTGGAGGATCCGGCACCATGGCGCAAGGCATGCCGATTTTGTACCAATTAACAACGGGCCGATTGTGAAAGTGTGCCGAAAACGGATTATCAATCACCCACGTCGAGCCGTTATCTATCCGCCTGACTACTTCAAATCTTCTCTTTGTCAGCGAGTTTACTTCTGCGGATGGTCGAATAGACCCGTCGGGATTTCTAACACCTCCCACATCCAT
>JAYVJI010000436.1:0-2829 GCA_043769435.1 Verrucomicrobiota bacterium | reverse complement strand
CAGGGAAATCGGGCTGTTCTGTGCCCGAGCGGCGGGCCGCGTTTTGGAACGAGGACTGGAATTGGCTAGCGTTTTTTAAGTTTGCGTCCGGCGAGGCTGAGGAACTGGGTGGCTTCCTCTGCCTTGAAGACATGAGCTAGGCCGATGTAGGCTGTGCCGGCGGCTATGATGGCACAGCCGAGGGCAAAGCAGCGCCCGATGATGCCGGCATCCGCCCAGCGGGGTTGCATGAACTGATGCCACGCCGCCCAGGACACGACCGTTATGGCCAGCAATGGGATGACAAGGCGGCGCAGGGATTCCATGAGCTTCCGGCTCTCAAGCCCGCCGGTGATACGCCCCAGCACGATGTACAGCGCGGTGCAGTTGCCGCAGGCGACGATGGCGGTGGTGAAGGCCAGCCACGTGTGGTCCAGTCTCAGGTAGAAAACGAAGATGGAGTTGAGCAGCATGTTCACGGAGATGGAGGCCAGCGCGACATACATGGGGAAGCGCTGATGGCCGATAGCGGTGAAGGCTGGCTGGATGACCTTTATGACGGAATAGAAGATCAGGCCGATGGCATACCAGCGGAGGGCTCCGGCGGTCTGCTCGCTTTCAAATGCAGTGAAATTTCCGCGCTCGAAGATCACGGATATGATAGGATGTGCGAGGAAGAACAAGCCCGCCGCGCAGGGCAGGGTGAGGAAGAGCACCAGCCGGTTGCCATTGCCGAGGATTTCCCGGAACTTGGGGGTGATGCCATCCGTGGCCACTCTGGAAAGTATAGGCAGGGTCACTGTGGCCACGGTCACGCCGAAGACTCCGAGCGGTAGTTGCATAAGCCGGAAGGCGCTGTTGAGCCATGATACAGGGCCGTCGTTGAGCGCCAGATTCGTGGCGAATATGGTATTCACCATCACATTGACCTGCACCGCACTGCCCGCGAGAACTGATGGCCACATGAGTGTGAGGATGCGCTGGACGCCAGCATCCCGCCAGTCCCGGTCAAACATAAATCGATAGCCAGCCCTGCGCAATGCGGGGATCTGCACCGCCAACTGGGCCAGTCCTCCCAGTAAAGTCCCGATGCTGAAACCCGTCATAGCCCATGCCCCGAAGTCTTTGTGATCAAGGTTTCCCGATGTCAAATAGTGGAGCAGATAGGCCAGCCCCATGCCGCCGGCGATGGAGACGATATTGAAAAAGCTGCTGGCCATGGCGGGCGCTCCATAGATTTTTTTGGAGTTGAGCATGCCCATCACCAGAGCCGCTAGGGACACCATCAGGATGAAGGGGAACATCCATTGCGTCAGGGTGACGGTGAAATTCAACTTATGCTCCGGCCAGCTGCCGCAGAGCATCCATACTACCGGTCTGGCCAAGATCATGCCCAGCACGGTCACGATGCTCATGAAGATCATGGTCAGGGTGAGCATCCGGTGCGCCAGAGCCCATGCGGAGGCGTCGCCTCCAGTTTTGATTTTCTGGGAAAATACCGTGACGAATGCTGTGGAGAGCGCGCCCTCAGCGAAGAGATCGCGCAGCAGGTTGGGTATGCGGAACGCCGCAAGGAAGCAGTCCCTGAAGTAGCGGTCGAACATGCTGTTGAAGATCATCTCCCGGATCAATCCTAGGACCCGGCTGCACATGACCGCTAGGGCTACGAGCCCAGTCGTCCTGACGCTGGCTGGTTTCTCTTCGTTGAGGCTGGCTGCTGATGAGGAATCTTCGGGCATGTAGAAACATACTACCTCCGCGAGACATCTGGCCTGGCTCTGCGGATGGAATATACGCAGTGAATCCGCTTCAGTGCCTGCTCCGTCAATGCCGAGTTAGCGACCCGGTTATGGAAACATGGAAGCGGTTACAGGTCACCGCAGGCCTAGGGTCCGCTGGAGGTCCGGGATGAGCCGTTGAGTGTCTAGGTAGCTGTCAAACGAATGGGTGAGCATACCGGTATACTCTGTGACTGGGGTGGGCCCGGGAGCCCTGGTATCGAATGGAGAGAGCACGAGCGGGGTCCGGGTGGCAGCGGTGGCGACACCACTGACCACGGCATTCCCGGCCACGGCCTCGGGGCGGACGCCATAGCTGCGGCCAAGGCTCAGCCATGTCACGCCATCTCCAGGGTTGGTATAGCTGCGGATGGTAGCGATACCGGTCGGCCAGTTAGGGGACGGGCTGGCGACGGAAAATACCACCGTTCCGCCATTCGGATTGATGCCTCTGCCGGTGGCCATGGTGAGTGCCTTGAGCGCGTGGAGTGCGCAGGAAGCGATGAGATTCCCCTGGCTGTGCGCTACGATGACACAGGTGGCGGTTTGCCAGCGGCGCTCCGTGAGCAGGCTGATCATGCTGGCGACTGGAGGGTTGTAGGAGAAGTAGCTGAGGATGAAATCCCGGACGATGTCGGGAAACTGGGTGGCGATGGCGCGGACGGCGGAGTTGCTCATCAGGCTGATCCAGACATTGCACCAGTCTGCGCCACATTGCGCCAGATCCATGACCCCGCTTTGCAGCGAGCCCAGGGTCCTGGCAGCGGATTCGAAAGCGCTATAGAGTTGCTGCAGCGCAGGCACACGCAGTTCCCGGTCCGCCGCGCTAGCCAGATTATGCGCACCTGTCGAGAGTGTGCCTCCGATGTTGGCAAAGGTCTCGCTGATAGTTGCCCGGACACCCGTGCCGTGATCCACTGATTGATACGTCCGCTCCGGTCCGGTGATCGGGGCCACCGCCCGGCGCTGGGCCGCGAGCCAGTCTGCGATGGAGGGTAATGTCGTCGGTGTGCCGCATTGATTATAGTCACCGTAGACTATTCCCATGATCAACCCCGACAGCCTCTGGCCG
>JAYVJI010000435.1:0-2555 GCA_043769435.1 Verrucomicrobiota bacterium | reverse complement strand
CCACTGCAGCCTCATTTCAGGGCTTCAGTTCTATGAAGCCGTCCAGCTGGCGGATCCGGGTGGGGTGCCTCATTTTTCTGAGCGCCTTGGCCTCTATCTGCCGGATGCGCTCGCGGGTGACCTGGAACTGACGCCCCACCTCCTCCAGCGTGTGGCTGTGGCCATCGGCAAGGCCAAAGCGCTGCTCCAGCACGGCACGTTCCCGGTCGTTCAATGTTTCCAGCACCTTGCGGATCTTGTCTTTCAGGATAGCAAAGCCCGTCCGCTCCTCTGGACTTTCCGCAGATTTATCCTCCAGAAAATCGCCGATGGTGGCATCATTTCCTTCGCCTACCGGACCATCAAGGCTGATCGGAGTTTGCGCCATTTTCAGGACAGCGCGCACCCGGTCCACGCTGAGATGTAGCTCGTCTGCGACTTCCTCCGGAGATGGTTCCCGGCCCAGATCCTGCACCAGTTGCTTTTGCACGCGCATCAGCTTGTTGATAGTATCGATCATGTGCGCCGGAATCCGGATGGTGCGCGCCTGCTCGGCCACGCAGCGGGTGATCGCCTGCCGGATCCACCATGTCGCATAGGTGGAGAATTTATACCCGCGCCGGTATTCAAATTTCTCTACGGCCTTCATGAGTCCCATGTTGCCTTCTTGAATGAGGTCAAGGAACGGGACCCCTCGGTTGGTGTATTTTTTGGCGGTGGAAATGACCAACCGGAGATTGGCCTCCACCATTTCCTTCTTCGCCCGGTGGGCGTCCCGCAGGTGGTTCCTGAGATCGTGAAAAACGCCGTGAAACCCTGAAGAGGTGTACCACGCCGTCCGCTCCACCGCCGCGAGATCCTCCAGCGTGCTGCCTGCATCCGGTTGCTTCAGCGCCTCCGTCACATCCACAAACTCCAGCATCACCCGCTCGGCGTGCTCTACAAATTCCTCGATCGTCAGGTACTTAAACCCAAACTTGCGGTATGACTTGGCCAGCTCTGCTTTCTCTGCGGCAAACCGCTCCGCCAATTGCTTTTGCTTCGATTCCTGCTTGGCGGTGCGCAGCTTATCCCACGTGCTCTGGACGACACTCCGCTGCTCCTTGATCTCGGTGACGAGCCGGCCCAGTCCCTTCAGGTATTTCTCACGGGACGGCATGAATTTATCCATCACCACACGGTCACAGCGCTCCTCAGTGGAAATGAGCCGGGCAGTCACGGCGATGAATGCGTCCGCGATAAAGCCGAGGGAGGCCAGCACATGAAAGACCCCTTCCTCCGCTGTTTCAATCCGGCGGGAGATGCCTATTTCCTGTTCCCGGGTGAGCAGCGGCACCTGTCCCATCTGCTTCAGATATTGGCGGACGGGATCATCAAGAGTATCCGGACGCTCTTCATATCCAGAGTCTTCCGGCTCCTGCACCTGAGAGGCAATCTGTCGCGGTGTTTTCACCCGGTCCACATCGCTGGCATCAATGATGTCGATCTCCAGATTCCGCAGCCGGAGCATGATCTCTTCAATCAAATCCGGAGCGATGACCTCTCCGGGCAGGCTTTCATTCAGGTCATCATAAGTGATGTGTCCCTGCTCCCGCGCCAGCTTAATGAGTGCCCGTAGGCGGAATTGAATGTCCGGAGACTCGATGCTGAGTTCCCTCTGTGGCTCGACCACAACGGACTTCCGCGGTCGTCCGCGCCCGCGCTTGAGCGCCGCAGACGCGTCAACGGCCGGCTGTGAACTGTCGGAGGGAGGAGATGGCATGGTTTTCCTAGGAGAAAGAGGGGAGGGGCCTTATGGAATATTGTGTGCCATTTTCAAAGGAATGCCAGATGAATTTTTCATAGCCCGGGCGGTCATGGTTTCCTCCATCTTTGCAGAGGGGAATTCCGGGATCGCTGGACGGTCGGACATGACATGGACTGGGTCTGCTAAGCCTTTCCGCAGGAGACGCAAGCAGTCTCATACGCCGATCTTGTCCCGGGCGGCCCCGGCAAAAACCGGCCTTTCGGCATCAATGAAAATCCAGCAGACTGCCGCCATGACATAAGCCCCCGCCATGCTCAGGAGTGCAGTGTCCCACGTCCCGGTCGTCGCCTTTTGATAGCCGGCCACGATGGGAATGGCCACGCCGCCCAGATTTCCGCACATATTCATACTCCCGCTGACGACCCCCGCATGGCGCCTGCCTATGTCCAGGCAGACCGCCCACGCCGCCGGCACACAGAGGGCGCTGCAAAAAGCAGCCGCACCGATGAGCCAGACAGAATTCAGGTCCAGACCGCGGCTCCGGCTCAGCACTAGGAGCAGCGCCGCCAGCGGCAGCCCTACGAGTCCGGGCCACTGCCGCGCCCGCTTCAGCCCGGTGCGGGCTACCAGCCAGTCAGTAACATACCCACCCAGAAACACCCCGCAGCCCAGTCCGGCGCAGGGCACGCCTATGAGCCAGGGACGGGCAGCATCCGACCCCAGCCGCGCCCCATCCACCAGCTGACTGAACCACGTGAGATAGAAATACCAGCCATAGAGCACACCGAAATACATCAGCCCCAGCACCACGGCATTCCTGCTGGAAATG
>JAYVJI010000434.1:0-2806 GCA_043769435.1 Verrucomicrobiota bacterium | reverse complement strand
AGCTGAGTAGTCACCGGCGTCCGCCGCTTCCGTGTAGAGTTCAAAGGCCTTCTTGGAGTCCTTGGGGATGCCAGGCTCCTTCTCCGTGCCGGTGCCGTTTTCGTAAATGGACGCGAGCGCGACCTTGGCGCCGGCAGCACCCGTAGCCACGGCTTTCTCAAACCACTCTTTGCCTTTGGTGGCGTCGGCCTTGATTCCCTGACCGCCCACAAGCTTCGCTCCCAGCCGGATCATGGCATCGGCGTTGCCCTTCTCGGCGGCCTTGCGCAGCAGCGACGCGGCTTTTTCCTGATCCGCGGTGACGCCCGCGCCATTCTCATACATCAGGCCCAGAGTCAGAGCGGCATCGTCATCACCGGCATCCGAGGCGCGCTCAAACCAGACCCGCGCCTGATCCGCATCCTTGGCGATGCCCGCCGCCGGCAGTCCGTCGAGGAAAAGCTGGCCCATGGAAACCTGCGCCGGACTGTAGCCCGCATTGGCCGCTTCCTCCACGAGGCCGATGGACTTCTTCGAGTCCTCGCCGCTGGCCAGTTGGAGCAGGCCGAGATTGTTCTTCGCCGCCATGATTCCTTTTTCCATGGCCTTCTGATAAGCCGCTTTGGCTTTCTCATTCGAGCGCTCCGCACCGATGCCGGACTGGAGCATGTAGCCGAGCATAAACTGAGCCTCCGCACTTCCCGCATCCGCCGCCGCCTGGATTTCCTTGAGAATTGGCTCGGCTTCCTTGGTATCCTTGAGCTTCTTGAGTTTGTCCGCCGCAGCCTTCACTGCAGGCTCGGTCACGGCTTCGTCAGGCTGAATAAACCTGGCCTGCGCCAGCACGGCGGAAGCGGTCAGGATGGCGAGCGTGTAGAGGAGAGAGGGAAGCTTGGGAAGAATCATGGAGGCGGTCTTTCGCCGAACCAGAACGGGAAGTCAATCACTGCAAGCAGCCCGCAACCGGCGGCGAATCTGTGGACTGGCACGTGCGCTGATGAATGCCGGGTTGCCGAGCGGGTTGGGCGATTCTATGCGGCGGGCGATTTTGCCATGCCCCAGCTTCCGACTTTCTCCACTGCCGCTGCGCTGCTGAATGCTGATCCTGTGGTGATCACGGGAGCCGGAGCGGTGAGTGTGGCCGGATTGGGCGCGGAGGCACTGTGGCGGGCGGCGGTGGAGAGGAGGCCGGGAGGTCGCTGGGTGGAGATTCCGCTGCCGGGGGGGGGCACGGGGCGATATGCGGGTTGTGCGGTGGAGGCTATTGACTGGAAAGGGCATCCGTGGGCGGGAATGGCGCGGCGCGTGGATGCGGGGGCGCAGTGGGGATTGCGGGCGGGGTATGAAGCGGCGGCGCGGGCAGGGTTGTTGTCAGAGATTTCAGACAAGGAACGGCTGGGGGTGATCTGTGGTTCTTCGCGGGGTCCGCAGCAGAAATGGGAAGAGACTCATGAATCCCTGCGGGCGGGGCGGCGAGTGAAGCCGACGCTGGCGGCGACGATGACGCTGGCGGCGGGGCCGGGGGCGCTGGCGCAGGTGTTGGGCGCGCGGGGGCCATCGTGGCTGGTGAGTGCGGCGTGTGCGTCGGGGGCGTTCGCCATGGCGGCGGCGGCGGAGCAGATTGTGCTGGGAAATGCGGACATCATGCTCGCGGGAGGGTCGGATGAGTCGCTGAATGCGGTGGTGTATGCGGGTCTGGAGTCGGCGGGGGTGCTGGCGGGCGGCAGGGAGGATGCGGGGGCACTGTGCCGACCATTTTGTAAGGACAGGTCGGGGCTGGTGCCGGGGAACGGGGCGGGCGTGGTCGTGCTGGAGTCGCTGTCCTCGGCGACGCGGCGGGGTGCGGTGCCGCTGGCGGTGCTCAGTGGATGGTCCGTCGGGATGGATGCGGCCGGGCTGGTGGGAATGGACCCGCAGGGGGAGGGCTTGCAGCGGACGATGCGGGGGGCGCTGGCCAGGGCGGGTCTGGCTCCGCTCGACATCGCCTATATAAATACGCACGGAACGGGGACCGTGGCGAATGACGCGGCGGAAGCTGCGGCCATCGCGGCGGTGTTCGGCGGGGAGATGCCGGTGTGCTCTTCGAGCAAGCCGGTGACGGGTCACTGTCTGGGAGCGACGCCGGTGCTGGAGGCGGTGCTGTGCATGGAAGCGCTGCGCCGGAGGGAACTGCCGCCCGCTTTTCCCTGCGACGGAATAGACCCGGCGTGCGCGGCGTTGCGGTTTTCGCCGGGCGGGCCGGTGGTAGGAATGCAGCACGCTCTGAGCAACTCCGCGGCGTTCTGGGGGTTCCATGCGTCACTGATTATAAGCCGGTGGGGCTGAGGAATTGCGGGAACAGTGAAGAAAATTCGGGCACGGAGGTTGAACGTGTGGCAGTTTGCGCGGTCCCTCTTTCCAGCATGTCCATCGCCTCCGAAGTCGCCGTCCTCGCCCGTGTTCACTGGAAAACCTTTCGTGCCAAGGCGCGGCAGACGGCGAGAACTTCGCGGCTCCTGACGGGGACGATCCTGCTGTTCCTCATCGGCTACCTGGTGGTGGGCTACTTCATGTTTTGCAAAGGCCTGGAATACATGACATCGCTGCCCGGGATCGGCCTGATGCTGGCGACGCGGGTGCTCTACATGACCTACTTCTTCTTTATGCTGATGCTGGTCTTTTCCAATGCGGTGCTGCTCTACAGCGCGCTGTTTCGGGGAAAGGAGACGGCCTGGCTGCTGACGACACCGGTGAGTCCGCGCTCGGTCTTCGTGTGGAAAGTGATCGAGTCGTTCATCGTGAGTAGTTGGGGACTGGCGGTGCTGAGTGCGCCGCTGCTGGCGAGCGT
>JAYVJI010000433.1:0-4522 GCA_043769435.1 Verrucomicrobiota bacterium | reverse complement strand
CGTGGTGACTCCGGGAGATTCCGGGGGCATCCGCATCAACGAATGGCTTGGCAATGCTGACTACCAGGCCACCAATGATTTTGTTGAGTTGTACAACAGCTCTGCGCAACCTGTGGCCTTGGGAGGCATGAGCTTGACCGATGATTTCATCAACTACCCAACCCGCGGCCTGATCCCGCTTTTGAGTTTCATCGGGCCTGGTTCATGGATCGATTTTTCAGCAAAGGGGGCAAGCGCGACACCGGGAAATGCCCGGGAGCTGGCTTTTGGAATCGATGCCAGTGCCGGTTCGCTGGCCCTGCTTGGAGCCAATGGATCAATTGTTGACCGTGCTGATACGGTGACTCAGTTTCGCGATGTTTCCGCCGGACGGGTCCCGGATGGCATTGGTGCCTTTTCTAGACTGGCGCCGCCCTCACCGGGGTTTAGCAATGGGGCACTGCCGGATGGGGGCCTAGATATTCTGAACAACCTGCGTATCACAGAACTCATGTATAACCCCTCGGCATCGACGCGTTCCGAGTACATCGAGTTCCGCAATATCAGCAGCCTCACAGGAACGCCTGTCGAGCTGGATCTCTCAGGAGTAACGTTCAAGAAGGGTGTGGATTACACCTTTCCCGCAGGCACTCTACTGGCCCCGGGAGCTTACTATATCATCGTGGGAGAGGCCGCTAAATTTCAGGCGGAATTCCCCGGAGTGCCTGTAGGCGGGGTGTTTACTTCAAAGCTCAGCAACGGAGGTGATTCGGTTCGCTTTGATCTGTCGGGCTACAACATTCCGATCCTTGATTTCACCTACTCAGACGGCTGGTATCCGTCTACAGATGGAGGAGGAGATGCGCTCCAGATCGCCAGCGCGACGGCCCTGCCTGCGCTATGGGATAAGAAGTCCGGATGGCAGGCATCGCCCCCCAGCCCGGGGAGTGCGCCTTCGTTTGGGGTCTATGCCGGCCAAGACTTCTCTGCTCCTGTGGGGATGCCTGCCTTCCTTGATGGAGTTCTCCATCCGGGGAGTTTTCTGCCATCCGCAGTGTCCTTGGCATGGACCGTGGAATCCGGTCCGGGGAATGTGGTCTTCACGACTCCTGACTATATGGATGCAGGGGCCACGTTCAGCGCGCCCGGGGTTTATGTTCTGCGGCTGACTGCCAGTGCGGCCGGTCCCATTACCGCAACTGATCTGCTGACGGTGACAGTACACGAGACCTACAGCGGGTGGGCGGCACGGGTGCTCGTAGGCCAACCAGCGGCCAATCAATTGCCCGGGAGTGATCCGGACCGCGATGGAGCCGTGAATCTGGCGGAGTTTATGCTAAACGGAAATCCACTGGACCGGACCAGTACCGGAGCGCCTCAAGCAAAGGTCAGCGGCGGACTGCTCACCATCACCTGGGAGCGCAACCGCCTAGCAGATCCATCCATATCAATTTTCCCGCAAATTTCCACCACGCTGCAGGCCTGGCAGGAAGAGCCGGCCGGATTGAAGTCGCTCCTCACCGGGCGCAGCAGCACTGCGGAATTTTGGAGCGCCACAAGCACTGCGACTCCCGGTTCCCTGCCCCGCGTTTTCATGCGGATGCGGATCTCCGCCCCCGCTGCCCCCTGATCTGCTGCGGCTATCCGCCGATCAGCACGGTGAATTCACCAGACATGATCTTGTCCGGACCGCCGAGCCCCTCCAACACAGTGTCACCCATGCGGGCCGCAGGCATGTTGTTGATGAGCACTGTGGCACTGCCGTCGATGACAACCCCCGGTCCATGCGGCGGCACTGGTGTGGGTATGGGGCAGATGTGAATGTCACTCATGGCTCCCATGGCCGAGATCATGGAGCCCATGCTGGCAGCTAACGTGGTTTTCAGTGTTTGTTCAGCAGCCAGCGCAGCAGGAGCCCCCGGAGTGCCAGCCGCAGCCTTGGTGGCAGTTTCCGCTACTTTCATGGAAACATCGGCAGCGGTTTGCGCAGCCATAAGGCCCGGAGCAGCGGCAAGCGGAATCCCGCGCCATGCTGGTTTCATGCCTATCAATACGTTCAAGCTCCCGGGGCCGGGAGCTAGTGGGGAACCGTGGGCGGTGAGGTCGCCTGTGCGGGCAGCTGGTTTACTCATGCGCGGACCGTGAACCTCATTCCGGTCAAATCAAGCAGGGAACTTTCCGGCATACCGGAGAAGTTTCCGGGTGCATGTGGCGGTATTGCCACACAATTACCGTTGCCTTCACCGTTCCTTCAGTCAGATGGAGGCTTACGTTTTGAACATATGCACACAGTCCTCGTCGTTGATGACGAATCAGACATCCTAGACCTGGTCGCGTTTAATCTGGAGCGCCAGGAAATGAAGGTTTTAACCGCTGACAGTGGTTTGACCGCACTTCAGATTGCCCGGGAACAATTGCCGGATCTCATAGTTTTGGATCTTATGCTCCCGGGTATGGATGGCTTTGGAGTTTTTCGGGAATTGCGGGATGACAGGCGGACGTGCCACATTCCTATCCTGATGCTGACCGCCAAGGGAGAGGTGGACGACCGCATCGCCGGGCTGGAAGCGGGTGCCGATGATTATGTGACCAAGCCCTTCAGCCCGCGCGAGCTGGCATTGCGCGTGCAGTCTCTGCTCAAGCGTATGAGAAAGACCCCTGCTGACGCCACGATGAGGGCCGGGGATTTTGTCCTTGAACGGAATTCCCTGAAACTGTTCCTAGCGGGCACTCCGGTGGATCTGACCGCGACGGAGTTCAAGCTGCTGCGGCTGCTGGTGGAGGCTCAGGGGGAAGTTCAGGAACGGGACCGCCTGTTGCGGGATGTCTGGGGATATTCCGATACCATGCTCACGCGGACCATGGATACTCACGTGAAGCGACTGCGTGAAAAACTGGGAAAATATGCCACATGCATTGCGACGGTGCGGGGGGTGGGCTACCGCTTCAATGCTGATCCCAACGCCGGGGAGCCGTAATGGACGCATGGATGGTGGTATCCAGCTTGCTGGCTGTGGCGGGCATGTTGGTTTCCGCATGGCTCTACCGGCGACTGAGGCTTGCGGGAGTTCCTCTGCGAGAGGGGCTGAATATTGACAAGGAGCGGCACTCCGTGCTAGAGAGCGTCCTAGAGGGGCTCGGCGACTCCTGCCTGCTCGTGGATGAATCCATGATGATCCTTTTTGCCAATCATGAAACGGAGGACTTGTTTGGCGTTGCCGGAAAGCTCACTGGAAAGCCACTGTCCAGCATGGTGACGGATTGGGCGATCCTGCAGTTCATCCAGCGCGTCGGTCACTCAGGTGTAAAATGGAGCGAGGAGCGATTCCGCACGGAACTGCCACATGAGGGAACCATACGGGAGCGCTACCTCGTGGTGGCCGTGGCCCCGGTGAAACTATATGGCCATGAACACGCCGGACATTTGCGGGTAGTGATCCGGGATGAGACTAATCAGCAGGAGACTGAACAGATCCGCAAAGATTTCGTCGCAAATGCCAGCCATGAATTGCGGACGCCCCTGAGCATCATCAATGGCTATCTGGAAAACATGACGGAGGGATTGATAGAGGATCCTGCCATGATGCGCAAAAGCCTGCTCACCATGCAAAAACATGGCGAGCGGATCGCCCGGATAGTGGAAGACATGCTGACACTATCAAAATTTGAAGGCGCCATGGACACCAGCACTTCTCTTCGGGCCAATTCTTTTTCCTGTGGTGAATGTGTGGCGGATGTGGTCGAGCGCCTCGCCCCCTTGATAGAGGCAAAACAAGCGCGGATGACGCTGCGCTTTCCAGTCGATGGCGCGGATCTCATCCAGGGGGACCGGTTTTATTGGGACCAGATTTTCTTCAATCTCATCGAGAATGCATTGAAAGAAAACCAGCCCGGAGCGCTGGCCATTGAGGTCAGCTATGCCCGTTTTGGTAATGAAGCGATGATACAGGTCGCGGACAACGGGGTGGGTATTCCCCGCGCGGATCTGCCTTTCATCTTCAAGCGCTTCTACCGTGTGGCAAAGCACCACAGTCAAAAAATCAAAGGCACTGGACTGGGATTGTCGATAGTCAGGAGAGCTGTGGAGTCCCACGGCGGGACGATTTCGGTAGAGAGTTCGCTGGGGGAGGAAACGGTCTTCACGATCCGCCTGCCCGACTACCAGCCCGAAGAGTAGAGTAGGCGGCGCTGGGGAGCCGTCATCCTTGCGCCGCACCTCATCCGGCTGCGGAAGGAGGGTCTGGAGCTGCCCCACAGGATTGAATGAGGCAGGACGATCCGGCGGCTCAGGCCTCCATGCGCTGTGTGGGGGAGCGGTCACTGAGGTCGCGTTCCTTTTCTTTCTCGCGGGTGTCTCCTTTGGTGGAGAGGAGTTTAGTTAGGATACGGATAAAGGTGTCGGGGCTTAAGTCCTGATCGATCGCGCCGTCGGCACAAATGGAGATGTGGCCGGTTTCCTCACTCACGCATACAGCGATGGCGTCGGTTTGTTCCGTGATGCCAATGCCGGCGCGGTGACGGAGTCCGATGCTGCGGTCGCTCA
>JAYVJI010000432.1:0-4203 GCA_043769435.1 Verrucomicrobiota bacterium | reverse complement strand
GTGGCTGCGGCTCACTCTAGCAAATTGCTTGGCGGCTCTCATCGCTTGCGCGGAGCTGGCTTTAGGGCACGGACTGCGCAGGCTGCTCACATACGTGCGAATTCTCACTAAAGGACAATTCTCACTAAAGGACAGGCCTTTCTTTAATTTGCGACAGTATCAATCAATTTCTTCAAATCTGGCGATGGGCCACGCGGCCTCATTGGCTCCGCTACCATGTTCGCGCACGGTCTTCGTGACGGTGTCGCGGTCATAGGAGTAGGTGAATGTTTGCTGCATGATGCCTCCTGCGGTGTAGCTTTGAGACCATATGCGGCCGTCCGTGTCAAGCCCGCGTGTCGCCGTGAGCCGGGTGGAGGTCCCGTTTTTGAGGGCGATACCCGTCCAGCGACGGCTGTCATTCCGGCCTACCGTGGCCCAGTCCATAGTCCATTGGCCGGTGTGCTCTCAATAAGGAGACAGGGATACGAAAAGTCCAGTAGCGGGTGCCCTGAACGGTTGGCAGGAACTATTGGTGGATGTGGGTTGCCCAGCCATTGGTGCGTCCGGATGGTATGCAAATGCCGGTCACCTCTTGTAGCGGACCGTTAGTAGCGAGAAGCTAATAGATTTGATACCGTGACAAACCTAAATAGCCTACATTCGCACGCCATTGGTTGCAACTATTCGGATACGGCTGCTGGATACTGTTCGTTATTCAAAGTCGCCAGTAAGGTAAAATTATGTACTTTCCTATTAACCAGAATTTCTCACTAAAGGACAGGCCTTTCTCGGAATTTCTCACAGGCGGAGCTGAATTGCAAGCGATTTTCACGCTAAAGGACAGGCCTTTCTTAGATTCTTAGATTTTAGATTCCTGGTGCCATGGCGCCAGGGTCGTCTGCGCCTTTACGCGAAAGACCATTCCCGCCAGCGCAAGCAAAGTGGACACAGCCAAGCGGTGAATGACCAGGAACGACTGCCAGCCCCGGCTCATCACCTGTGTAATTTTCTCCGGTGCCGCATCATCATCAGCAGCAGCGGCAAGACCGCCAGTGTGGCCGTTCCCGGCTCGGGG
Organism: Verrucomicrobiota bacterium; assembly: GCA_043769435.1. Taxonomy (GTDB): domain Bacteria; phylum Verrucomicrobiota; class Verrucomicrobiia; order Verrucomicrobiales; family V1-33; genus JAYVJI01. The sequence continues at coordinate 3,146 of JAYVJI010000432.1, read as the reverse complement.
ATGGGATCCCACCCGTAGGTAAGGTGGTCGATGGTGTAAATTGTACCATTGATGTGCATGATCTCAGCACCGGTTGGCACATAGAAGGAAACGAACCGGTCCGTAGCAACCCCACGCTGGCCCGCATCATATTCGGGAAACGATCCGGCGGGCAGCCGCTCTTGCCCGAGCAGTGACTCCTGCTCGTCCGTAAATCTGACCGTAGTATTCGAACCGGCGTAACCCGCAGTCACCGCAAAACCAAACCACGTCGGATACTGGCGCCGCCCATCCGGCAGTATGCGTGGCTCAAAAACAAAAGAGATGCTGCCCAAACCGCGCAGCGGTCCCATCCAGCCCACCCCGAGGATATCCGCGGCATCAATCACTCCATCATCTCCATCCACGGAGTTGTTTTCACCGGCGAGGAACTGGGTCATGCCGAGGGTCGAGCGCCCGGCTCCGCCGCCGCTCTCTTCCTCGTCCACGAAAGGCGTGTTCAAGCGTCCGTCCTCAAAATCTTCCAGAAACATCGTCCCGGCAGCCACGCCTGCCCGGAAGGGGTTGTCCTCGGCCGACCGGTAGGGGATAGTGGGGCAGGTAAAGACCGTACATACTGCGGCCTGCGACCGAAGCAGTGGCGCGGCGCACAGCGCCAGAGAAAGCGAGAGTTTCATGCTTTAAGGGTGGTTGAGAGTGACATCCAGTAACGGAGACCACCGGTAGGATGGAGTGCCGGAGATAGTGACCGGGAGCAGTGCCCGCGCGCGAAGGCGGGCGGTTGTTTGACCCGACGGGAAAGCAAAGGCACCGGCATAGGTAGTGCCGCTTACATAGGGATCATCACCTGCGGCACCGTCCACGAGGTAGCGGATGACGGCACCAGCCGTGGCCGTTTGCAGGGTGATATTCCCTGCGGTCATGGAGGCGGTCGGCACTGGCAGACCAGGCAGAAAGGCTTCCGCCCGATATGTCTGGAGGGTTCGCTGCCAGTTGATATTCAGAGCACCCGCGCGGGCGGAGGCGAGGCCGGCTTGCCAGCGGACGAGGGGATCACGGGGCGGGTCCGGCGGGTTCACCGGAGCCGGGAGGTATCTGTCCCAGCGAGCGGCATCGGCAGGCATAAGGGGCGCGGTCTCAGCAGCCAGTTGATCCCAGAGCAGTTGTGCGGGGCTGGAGCCGCCGGCAGGCACGGCCAGGAAGGCATTCATGGTCACTGCCGCCTGCTCAACCAAGACCCGGTAGCGCGGACTGTGCCGGAGGAATGTGGTGGAGAAGTTCCAGCCCTGGGAATTGAGCACACTTTGCAAATACCAGTCCTCATCCGGGTCGGCAGGCAGCTTGAAGCCACTGTCCACATCTTTGCAGATAGCGATCAGTTTGTCACCCGCTCCGGGAGGGACTGCGGGTGTGGCCCGGCGGGCGAGGTAGAAGTTGTTGTCGGTCCAGTCGCCGGTGTTGAAGAGATCGTTCAGAAAGGTGTAGCGCGCGAAGACCGGCAGGTCCACTCCGTTGGCGAGGCTTGCGAATGTTGAGGTCGGATTGTCATCACGGTCGGCTGGCATCTGCCCAAAGATGTCCTGCCATTGCACAACCGCGGGAGTGAACTGCCCGTCCTCATGTTGCGCCCAGGGTCCGTCACCGAACCGCCGCGTGAGGAAGTTGTCGTTCAACGGCTCGGTGAGTTCCGCCAGTCCCCAGTAGAGGCCATTGAAGTAAACGTGGACGAGCCGGTTCGCGTTCGTGGGGTTTTGCAGTACGGCTTCGGCAGCCTTCGTCCATATCTCGCCAATGGTGTAGTCACCTGGCACGCGCAGCTTGAGGCGCTGGTAGCGGTAGTTCGGTTGCCCCTTCACGAGTGGAAGACGTGGCCGGCGGGTGTTGTCGTCCTCGCCGGTGAACTCCACTCTCAGGCCCTGACGGGCCGACCCTTCATCCCCGCTCACGCCGATGAGAGCCGGGGCCTGAAACTGCACCGTGGCCAGATCGCCATACCATTGCTGAATCTGTGCTGCAGATGGTGGTGCGACAGGATCGTAGGCCGGTCCAAGCCATTCGAAGGTGGCCCGCCGCCGCCAGCCCTGCCCTGTGGGGTCGGACTGCGGCTGGTAATAGTATGTCCCCCATGCGTAGAAGCCGTACCGCTCATAGTCGAAGAAGTCGGCGACCGGGGCCGTGATGCTGACAATCGGGGCGCGGCGCAGGCCTTCCCGGACGGCACTGCGGCGGTCGCGGATTTGTTCCGGGTCCAGTCCGAAGGTGAGTTGGGTTCCCTGGGGCTTGTTGGGGTAGCCTGGAGGCGTGCGTTGATGGTCGTTCGGCAGAGTCCCCTGCGCGGCTGTGCCTACGACATTGTCGAGGTAGATGAAGCTGTGCGTGCTCACCGGCCCGGGCAGCCAGCCGGGTTTCACGGCCCGGGCGCGCACCACGGGATTGAGGTAGCCAGGACTGCCATCGGCGCGCGGCACCAGTTCGCGCCGGATGGTGAGGCTGCCGGGGAAGACCTCAGACCATGCGGAAGGCTCAGCGCTGTTCAGGGTGTAGACTACGGTGCTGCCGCCATCTCGCAGATCACCCGCAAGTGCTAAAGAGGCGGTTTCTCCCGCGTTTAGAAGTCCGCGCAGTGAACTGGAGTTGTTGTCGAGAATATCCCTACATACTCCCTCATACCCCGGCAGTGCATTCCTCGCTCCCGGAGTCGCCGGGGAGAAGTAGCCGTAGCGCAGTTCCCCGCCCGGCACCGCAGAGATGAGGAGGGGATCGTGGTATCGGCCAAAGGAAACGTCCCGCCACTGGCGTTGGAAGTTGGGGGTATCCGGATCGGGCTGCTGCGGCGGACGGTATCGGTCCAGCCAGGACCGATTGCCGGCGGCATCCCTCCAGATGAGTCCCAGGTACTCCGGGTTTGGACTGGCACGAAGCTGGATGGTAGCCCGGTAGCCGGAGAGGGGCGGAGGGGCGGGATTCTGCGCCGTCGGGGTGGCGGGGTTGTCCTGGTCATGTGCGCACGCAATGAGCAGATACGCGCCGGGCTGGAGCACTGCCGTGCCGACGGGGAAAGCCCACTCTTCAGGGCCATCAGGTGGTTGAACCGCGGGTGAATTTGTAATGCTGTTCCTGCCGCAAGATAGCGCCAAGTCTTCCAGGTCCACTGCGGTGCTGCCGGC
>JAYVJI010000431.1:0-4013 GCA_043769435.1 Verrucomicrobiota bacterium | reverse complement strand
CGGAGAATATTTCCAGGATCTTACCACTCATCGACGGGCTCACATAGAACTCTCCCGCCAGCACCTTGCGGATCGCTTCCAATACCCGTCTGCCGCCTTCTTCCTTCATGATGTAGCCCTGCGCCCCTGCTCTCAGCACCCGCTCCACGTAGAGCCCTTCATCATGCATGGAGTGGACGAGAATCCCCACGTTTTTCATCACGGCCCGGATGTCCTTGATCAAATCCAAACCGCTTTTACCGGGGAGTGAAATATCCACAATCACGAGGTCTGGCTTCAGCGCAGTGACGCCCTCTATCGCCGCCGTCGCCTCCTCCGCCTCACCCACAACGATCAAATCCGGTTCATCGCTGACGAGGCGGCCCAGCCCTTGACGCATGATTGGGTGGTCATCGACGATGTAAATTCTTTTTTGCGGAACAGGAATCATGAGAGCGGGAAATGGATTGAATCAGCAACAATTAACGCAATCTAGCGGATTCCCCTACAGGATGCAATCTCTGGATTTGAGATTCCAGCGTGGACGGCTTGAACGGCGTGAACGGCCCGGATCCGGGCCCGCGACCCGCAGCCGCGTGGCTGCTGCTATTCCAGAGGACAGCCTCCACCTCCAGTAAAATGTTGCGCATGAAGCTTGCGCGGGGGAGCAGTGCGTAACATGCTCACCAATGTTGGACCACCTTGGAATTTCCTTTACGCTGGCAGTTGCGGCATTTTGCACCGCGTGGATGGTTGATAGCGTGCCTGCGGCGGATGCGCTGCGTCCACCGGGGGCGCGCCCGCCTGCGGCTACAGTTCATGCCCTGGTAGGGGGGCGCATCGTGCTGCGGCCCGGTGAGGAACTGGAAAAAGGCACGATCATCCTGCGGGATGGGCGGATCACTGCGGTGGCAGTTGATGCCGCAGTGCCTGCGGATGCCCGGGTGCATGACATGAGCGGGACCACGATTTATGCCGGCTTCATTGATGCGCATGTGTCCTTTTCCAGAGGAAAAGCCGTCCGTCCGGATACAGAGGATGAGGAACCTCCTGTGAGATCCGGTGCGCTGAGATCCGGGGCTGGGGTGGATTTTCCGGGCGCGCCCTCAGTGGCTGGCCCGGGCGCTGACTCCGTGGTCACGCCGCAGCGCCGCATGTCCCTGGAGTATGGCCCGGAGGACAAGGCTCTGGAAGCTATGCGCGCGGAGGGATTCACCGCAGTGAATGTTGTCCCTAACAAAGGAGTGATCCGCGGGACCAGCACCTTTGTTTCTCTGAAATCCGCTGACCCTGATGAATCCATCATCCGTCCGGATACCTTCCAGCACATCGCCCTAGCGGTGCCGGGAGGGGCAGGAAAAGGAGACAGAGGAAAGCCCGGGGCCTATCCGGGCTCGCTGATGGGCGTGATCGCCGTGGTGCGGCAAACATTTTTCGATGCCCAACACCGGGCCGCCGATGCCGCTCACTACCTCGCCAACCCTAACTCTCGCCCCCGTCCGGCCTTGAACGAAGCCCTCACGGCGCTGTATCCTGCTACATCCAAATCAATGGCGGTGCTTTTCGAACCCGGCAGCATGTTGATGGTGGACCGGGCCATGCAGCTCTCCGCCGAGCTGGGATTGCGCCCCCTGATCCTAGCCACCGGTCAGGAATGGCGGCGTCCTGATCTGACGCGCGCGGCGGCAGCGGCGTTCATCGTCCCTGTGGACTTTCCGGAAGTGCCGAAGCTTCCAGATGAGGACGATTGGCAAGCCGTGCCCTACGATCAATTGCGCGCCTGGGATCAAGCCCCGTCGAATCCAGCACTGCTGCGCAAGGAAGGCCGCGAGATAGCCCTGACGACATGGGGGTTGGGAAAACCGGAGCGTTTTCGCGCTAATGTCCGTCTCGCCATCGCCCGGGGACTGAGTGAAACTGACGCCATCGCCGCCCTAACAACTGTGCCGGCCAGACTCTGTGGCGTGGCGGATCAGCTGGGGGAGATCGCTCCGGGTAAGCTGGCCAGTTTGACCGTAGTGGAAGAAGGACGCTATTTCGATGAAAAAGCTAGGGTGCGCGAAGTCTGGATTGATGGCCGCTTGTTTCCCGGACCTATCAAAGATTCGAAAAAAAAGGAAGATGAATCAAATCCAGGAGCCGACAAGCCGGGTCAGGACGGTAAGGAGCAAAAAGAAGGTAAGGAGGACGACGCCAAAGCAAAGGAAGCCCTCCGTGCGCAGCTAACCGATGCCCCAGCTCAGCAGGATCGCGGGCCCCTGCTGACGCCCCAGGCGGTGCTTATTAAATCAGCAGTGATCTGGTCATGTGGGCCGCAGGGCCGCCTCGAAAGCGCCAGTCTCCTCATCGTCGACGGCAAGATCAAATCAGTCGGAACCATAGCGGCGGCGGATGTTCCGGCGGGTGCGTTGGTGATTGACCGTCCCGGCCTGCATATTACCCCTGGGCTGATCGATTGCCACAGCCATAGCATGGTCATGGGAGGAGTGAATGAAGGCACCCTGCCATCCACAGCCATGGTTCGGATAGGAGATGTCGTTAACTCCGAGTCGGACACTATCCACCAGCAACTCGCCGGGGGCTTGACGGTGGCGAACCTTCTCCATGGATCTGCTAATCCCATTGGCGGACAGAATTGCGTGATCAAGCTGCGGGAAGGTGCCGGCCCGGAGGCACTGAAACTGGCAGGGGCTCCCTCAGGTATCAAATTCGCTCTCGGTGAAAACGTCAAGCAGGCCAACTGGGGTGATGCCTTCCGCAGCCGGTTTCCCCAGTCCCGCATGGGGGTGCCGGTTTTTCATCATAACCGCTTCACCGCTGCGCAGCAATACGCTGCCGCCATAGAGCGTCAAAAGCAGGACGGCGGCCCGCCCATCCGGCGTGATCTGGAGTTAGAGACCATCGCCGAGATCATCCGCGGCGAACGGCTCATCCATTGCCACAGTTATCGCCAGGATGAAATCCTCGCCTTTTTGCGGGTCATGGAAAGCTTTAAAGTCAGGGTCGCAACGCTGCAACATATTCTCGAAGGCTACAAAGTGGCGGATGAGATAGCCAAGCACAGTGCCGGAGCTTCTGCTTTTTCTGACTGGTGGGCTTACAAACTGGAAGTCTACGATGCCATTCCCCAAGCCGGCAGCATCATGCGTGAGCGGGGCGTGCTCGTTTCCTTTAACTCTGACTCCTCCGACCACGCGCGGCGCTTGAATCTGGAAGCCGCAAAGGCCGTCAAGTATGGCGGAACCCCGGAGGAGGAAGCACTGAAATTCGTGACTCTGAATCCGGCAAAGCAACTCCGCATCGATCAGTGGACGGGCTCCCTGGAGCCTGGCAAGGACGGGGATTTTGTCATCTGGAGCGGACATCCCCTGGACACCATGAGTGTCTGTCAGGAGACGTGGATCGAAGGACAACAATACTTTGAAACAGGAGCCGCGCACCGCCGGGCCGCAGCGCGTCAAGCCATGAAGCAGACGCTCCTAACAAAAGCGAAAACGCTGGCCGGGGACACCCCCTCCGAGCCTGCTGCGGCTGCAGCACAGGACAAGTTCTTTTTCCGCGCCATGGAGGACCGTCAGGGTTACCGCTGCGTGGAATGTTGTGTTGAACACGAAATGCCATGGAAAAACTAACGCTTCTCTGCCTAGCCCTGCTGCTTCCTGCCGGGCCGCTTTCTGCTGATACCCTGCTGCTCCGCGGGGCGACCGTGCATACCGTGACCTGCGGTATAATGACGCCCGGCGATGTCCTGGTGCGCGATGGAAAAATCTCCGCCGTGGCCCCGGCGATCACTGAGGCCGCAGACCGCACTGTCGATCTCACCGGGCTCCATCTTTTCCCGGGCTTGATCAGTGCCGCCACAGACCTCGGGCTCGTGGAAATTTCAGGCGTGAGGGCCTCGGTGGATGACAGCGAAACAGGAGAGTTCACTCCCGAGGTCGAGTCTTGGACGGCAGTGAATCCTGATTCGGAATTGATCCCGGTTTCGCGGGCCAATGGCATCACCCACTTTGTGCCGGTGCCCGGTGGTCAAT
>JAYVJI010000430.1:0-13795 GCA_043769435.1 Verrucomicrobiota bacterium | reverse complement strand
ACGATGGTCTGCGTGGTCCATGAGCCGGACGAGTAGAGCGTCGTACCGGAGGGGAGATCGAGCGCGTTGAGGAAGCCGGAGCCGGGATTGGTGAGGGTGAGGGTCACATCGGTAGTCGTGCTGCCGGCCTGATTTGTCGCAGTGACTGGGATGATGAAGGTGCCGGCAAAGGCGGGCGTGCCAATGAGTGCGCCGGTGGCGCTATCGAGTGTCACCCCGGATGGGAGCGCAGTGGCTGTCATCGTGGAGAACGGCTGGGATGTCGTCAGCGTGCGATTGAGAAAACTGCCAGCTGCGGAGGAAATGGCCGTGAGCGTCACGGAGGGGGCGATAGTGGGTGGGGAAAGGCTGAGTTCATCTACCCATGCGGCATCGGCACCGGAATTGATGCTGCCGTTTTTCAGATAAGTAAAAGTCAGGTTATGCGTGCCATTGGGAATCGGTAGCTCGACCCGTGCCCATGGGCCAGCCACTCCACTGATCCGTCCACTCTCGACGAAGCCGAGGTCCACGCGCAGGAAGTCATTCGTGGCTTCGCAATCCGTGCGCCACCACCATGAGGCGAACGCCGGGCCGGTGACCCTGGCGGTGAAGCTTACTTGCCCGAAGTTCCCGATAACTCCGCTCTGTGCCGCGTCCACGCCATCATGCGAGACGGCGGTCTGGCTGAACCATGGTGCGGGACCGGGTGTTTGAAAATTCCCTGTCGGGAAATCGAGTGCTTCACGTAAAGCATCTCCCGGATTGGTAATCGTAATCACCAGCGTCGCCGGGCTACCGGTGCCGAAGCTGTTGCTGGCACTGATCTGGACATTGTAGGTGCCGGATGCTGTCGGTGTTCCAGATATGACGCCACTAGACGTATTCACTGAGAGACCGGGTGGCAAGCCGGTGGCGGCATAGCTGCTGGGCACATCCGTCGCTCCGATGTTGTAGGTAAATGAAGTGGGCACAGTGCCGTTGGCTGTTAGTTGGCTGGCGATCTCAGGGGCACTATCAGGTGGCTCCACGGTCAATTCATCAATCCATGCGGCATCGGCACCCACGCTAATGGAGCTGTTTTTAATATATAACCACCTCAACGTGTGATTCCCCGCAGGGAAGTTCTGCACAATCTTTTCCCATGGAGTATTTGGTCCGCTGCGGATGATTCTTTGACCAAAGAGCCCTTCGTAGTAGATCTCGTCGCGACCTGCTTCGCAGTCCGTCTTCCACCAGAAAGACACGGTGGCTGGGCCAGTAATGAAGAGTCGGAAGTCCGTCTGGCCATTATGGGTGATAGGCCCGCTTTGCAGTGCGTCCACCCCATCGTGTGTCGTGGCCGACTGACCAAACCACACGGCACCGTTCGGGCCGAATGCGCTGCGGACAAAGTTGCCGGTGGCATGATCGAGTGGTTCCCGAATAACATCGTTTGGATTGGTGAAAACGATGGTGACGGTTCCCGTCCCCGTGCCGAAACTGTTGGTGGCTCCCACGGTGACGAGATGGGTTCCGAAAACTGAGGGAAAGCCACTGATGATGCCGGTCGTCATATTCACAGATAATCCGACCGGCAGTCCGGTGGCGGTATATGATGTAGGCTCGTCCGTTGCCTGGATTTGGTAGGTAAAGGATTGACTGTATATACCTGTCGCCGTCTGGGCGGGTATTTCTGGAATACTGTCAGGCAGCAGCTTTCCTGCTCCACTCAACAAGGCATCGAAGGTAGCCTCGTCCGAGTCATTGGTAGTTACTTGGAGAGCACCGGACCGCAGACCGGCCGCGCCCGGAACCATGGCTACGGTGATTGTTGAGGTCTCTTCAGCGCCAAGGCTAAGAGGAAGGGCGGGGCCAGTCACGATGAAATCACTGGCATGGGCTCCTCCCACTGTGATCCCCGTTACGATGAGTGGTGCCGTGCCGTAGTTTGCGATCGTGAACGTTTTACTCGGGCTCGGCTGGTTGATATAAGTTGTTGCGAAAGTAGTGTTGGAAATTCCATCATTTAATTCCGTTCCTGCAGGCTGCTGCATGGCGATCTCAGCTGGCCACTCAGTGATTCGGCTGGAATCAATGAGCCCGCCTTCTGTTCTGGCCAATCCTTTAACCTGAACACCTCCTGGAAGGTTGAGGCCAGTCAATTCCCAGCCGCCCGCTATGCGAGTGCCCATGCCAAGAGATGTCCACGTAGCTCCGCCGTCGTTAGAAGAGAGGAACTTAACATAGTGAGCCTCTGGTGATGTGCCTCCACGCAGCCATTCTACCCGTGAAGAGGTGAAAGTCAGGGATTGTGGAGCGGCATCGTTTCTTAGGCGGGCAAAGTGGTAGGGAGTCACATCGCCTCTCACCGGGACCGGGAGCAGTCGACCAGAGATGAGCACTCGACCATTGGCATCGAGACTGACCGGGCCGATGTGCTGTCTGACGAGCTTAAAGGACGGATCCAGTGCCCCATTGGGAAGGAGTCGAACCATTCCCGGTTCCGTCCCGCCATTGGCCGGAATAAATGGCGGCACCTGGCCAGCAACGAGCCACTTCCCGTCGGCTTGGAGAGCGACCGAAGTGACAGTCTTCATAAATGGATCTGCCACAAATGACGTATCGTGAGTGCCGTCTGCATTCAGCCTGATCACGGATAGGCCAATGCCGTGAATCCGATCACCTGCGAGTAGTATTTTCCCGTCAGGCAGGGCCTTTACAACGTTACCGAACCCATTGCCAATGGGGTGCGGTGTAAAGGTGGTGTCTATGGTGCCATTAGAGTTTATTCTGAGTACGTCGATTTGCTGTTGCCCGGCACCATTGAGATAGACGTCGGAAACAATAAACTTCCCATCAGGGAGGGGGTCGATACTCTGCATATTTGTAAATTGAGTTCGATTCTGTAAATAATTAAAACTCGAGTCCACCGTCCCGTCCGGATTGAGTCGGGCGATATTCTTTCTGGGAAGGCCGCCAAAACTCGAAAACTGGCCAGTGCAGATCACCTTAGCATCGGGTTGAACGTAGAATCCTCCCATCGATTCGGGATTTCCTCCGCTGTCAGCTTGTGTGGTGAAGCTGCTATCAATGGTGCCGTTTGCATTCATCCGGACCCAGTTGCGGCGAGAGGTCCCTGCTAGAGTCCCCCATGACCCTCCCAGATAAAATTTTCCATCTTCCAGCAGGCCAAAGCCACTGCCAATAGGGGTGCCTGGGGTTTGCGCCAACCCAGACAAACCGGCTTCCAATGAGCCATCTTTATTGACCCGGGCGGCCGCCTTTCGTCCCTGCCCCCCGATGGAGGTGATAATGCCTGCCAGCAGCAGCTTTTCATCTGGCTGGACCGTGATTGAGATGCCTTGGTTGACGTTGCTAGTGGCAGAGTTGACATTAAAGGAAGTATCAACGTCTCCTGGTGCGGCGCGCAGCGGTGTTGTTATGGGTGATAGAATCGCTGCCGCCGCGAGGGCGGTGCGAGCGGCTGATAAGGTATTTAGTTTCACGGTGAAAAAGGTATTCAAGAGAGCGAATAAGAGGGGGTGACGATTAGGTAGAGATCTTGACATTTTTGTCTCCCCGAATCACTTTCGTGCTATTCACATCATGGCGCCATGACCGATTATTTGCGTGTCCAAAAGCGGTAGTGATTGCATCCGAGGGGGGCGTAAGCGGGAGCGACGGAGCGAGGCAATCCACCAGTTTGAAATCAAACTGCCAGAGACTAAGTAAGAGCGGAAATTCCACAGCGGCATTGGCATTTACTTTCTTGGAGCCAATAGCCGCATCAAAGCCTGCTGCGATAAAGTCCTGAGAATGACTGTCTCCATAGCAGGAGGTGTTATAAACCAAACGTAATTTAGATTTTAGATGGAGCGCCGCAATGTCTGTTTGGACGGTGTGGGTGAGTTGAGTGCCATCTGAGAATTCAAGAGATCCAGATGAGCCGTGCAGCATTACGATCAGGTCGATTCGTTTTACCACTTTGCGAGCCCCTTGGGATCTTAAGGCCTTAAGCAATTTGGGATAGGTGGCGTTTTTCCCATAAAGTTTGACGATTTTTTCGTAGTCGTCTCCTAGGGTTGCTTGGATCGTGCTTCGCCCGGAGTTTTCGATGAACCGGTATAAATAATCGGTCTCGCCCGAAGCGAGTTCATTAATGACGATAAGAACGCGATTTGCTTTTGGGATGCTCATGGTTTGTAGGTATGACAGTGGTTAATATTATTGTGGCGCACCGCAAAATTGGGGGCGCTATAAAGCACTCAGGAAACCGTCGGCGGTTGTGGCAGGAATTCTGCGAAATTTCTTTGCGGGCGTGGAATTTCCTCGATTTTGCACGGAAGTCGTCGCTGCGGGACAGGTCTGCCTGTGGCTCGTCGCTCCGAGACGAGTCCAAAACAAACCGGCAACAGCCGCACTTACTAAAGGGAGAGCGTGCTGGCGGCGGGGGAAGCGCTGCGTGTTTTAGAGTGTGCCTGCGGCATTTGCTTTAGCCCGTCTCGGAGCGACGGGTCACGGGCTCGTCGCTTGATTTCGACAGTCTGGATAATCTTAATAACGTAGTTCCCGACGCCATGGAGGCCTCGGCTTCCGCACGTCCCGCCGGACCCAATGCCATTAGGGATTCACTGGGCTGCATGTTGCGCTGCTTTGGCAAACCTGCTGGTTGTGGATGCTCAAGCTATCTGAGGAAGTGCTGTCGCTCTCGAGAATTAACCCGGAGGGTTTACATCCTGTAGCCGGTGGTTGAGGAGCGCAGCGCCGACACCACCGAATCTCATTTCCCGCCTAAGACATGCATCTGGAAGGGATGCCAGAAGCTCGCTCCAGAGTCTCAATCTACCTCGCAGGGCCGAATGTGGGGTGTGATCCCTCCGGGATCAAGCTTTGGTTTTTTGCTTTGGTTTTTTGCCATCCGGGGGTGGCGCTCGTGCCTCGCTTAACCCCCGGCTACAGGCTGAGATCCCTCCGGGATCCACTGCACTATCGAAGTCCGCTGCTCAGCTCTGGGGTGGACTCCCGATAGGTCAACGATTGCCCATCGGCCAATCCTTAATGGCATTGCGCCGGACTGGAACTCGCCGATAAAGAAATTCCGTTCTAATTGCAAATAAGTTGCACTAATCAGAACCGCCGCTACAGATTCTCCTTTCGTCTCATGCTCACTGCCCGTCCCTCTACTCGCGCCATTCCGCTCTTCGCCGATTTGTGGCTGGCGACGGTGCTGGGAAGCCGTCGGCATCCTTGACATTTTTTACTACACCATGAAGTTATTCACATTCCTCCCCACCCTCGTCACCGCCCTACTCCTCGCGCCTTCCCTGTTGCCCGCCGCGACCTACACGCTGGTGGACCTTGGCACGCTCGGTGGCAGCACCAGCTCCGCCCTTGATGTCAACAATAACCGTCAGGTCACCGGCAATGCCCAAACCCCCACCGGCCAGCCTACGCCTCGGCTCAATGCTTTCTCCTACTCTGGGAGCGGCCCCATGACCAACCTCGGCGTGCTTCCCGGCTCGAATAATTTCAGCCGCGGCTACGCCATCAACGACAGCGGCGTCATCGTCGGCGAGAGCGATAACAACACGTCCAATGCTTTCGTCTATAGCGGTGGGACCATGACCGGCCTCACGCGGCTGGCTGGCGACAATACACGCGGCGTGGCCCACGGCATCAACAACGCCGGCGTCATCGTCGGCATCAGCAGCAACGGCACCGCGAGTCGCGCCACCCGCTGGACCTTCAACGGCTCCACCTACGTGGCGGCCGATCTCGGCACCATCGCGGGCACCACCACGGCCACCGGGCGTGCATGGGCCATCAACCAAAATGGCGTCGCCGTCGGATTGTCCACCAATACAGCCGCGACTCCCGTTTCCCAAGCCACCCTTTGGAATGCGGGCACCATCACCAACTTGACCTCCCTCGGCAATGGAGCGCAGTTCAGTCAGGCCTATTCCGTGAACGATCTTTCGGTCGCTGTCGGAGCCTCGTCCACCGGCCAAACCGTGGGCCAACTCATCGGCACCACCAGCACCACCGCCATCACCCGCGCCTTCAAATGGGACACCGGAGCCATCAACGAACTGGCGCCGTTCAACCTCTACGATCCCATCACGAATAACGGAAGCACCACCAACTACCATAGCGTCGCCAACGACATCAACAACGCAGGCCTCATCGTCGGGAACTCCCAACGCATCTCAGGTTCCGCCGCCGTGGCCACTCTCTGGGAAAACGGCATCGCCATCGACCTCAACACTCTGATTCCTGCCGGCAGCGGCTGGAATCTCCTCAATGCCGAAGGCATCAAAGACGCCGGCGACATCGTCGGCTTTGGCACCTTCGGCGGCAACTCCCGCGCCTTCCTCCTCACCATCCCCGAGCCCTCCACCGCCGGCCTCGCCGCGCTGGCTGCGCTCGGCCTCCTCCGTCGCCGTCGCCGCGCCAGTTAAGATACCTTGTGGGCTCCTCGGTATCCGCCTCATCCGCAAAAAAAAATCTCACCACGAACCACTTAAAAACTAACACCATGAATCGTTCCAATTTCCTCCGCCTCATGCTCGCTGGCTCCGCAGCCGCGCCGTTTGCGTCGCGTCGTGCGTATGCTGCTGACGCGCCGCGCAAGCTCGTGCTCATCGCGGGTCGGCCTAGCCATCCGCCGATGATGCATGAGTTCCGTGCGGGGAATATCCTGCTAGAAAAGCGCCTCGCCGCAGTGCCGGGTCTGCGCGTGGAGCTGCACGAGCAGGGCTGGGTGAAGGACGAGTCCACATTCGATGACGCGGCGGCGGTCGTCTTTTTCTGTGACGGCGGCGAGGGCCATCCGGCGGTGCAGGAGCAGCGGCTGGCACTGCTGGAAAAACTCGCGCAGCGTGGCGTGGGCATCGGCATGATGCACTTCGGAGTCGAAGTGAAACCCGACAAGGGAGGCCCACAGTTTCGCCAATGGATCGGCGGGCACTACGAGCATCAGTGGTCGTGCAATCCGATGTGGGACGCCGCGTTTGAGAAGCTGCCTGCGCATCCCATCTGCGCGGGCGTGCAGCCGTTCACGATTCATGATGAGTGGTATTTCAACATGCGCTTCACCGAGGGCTTCGACTCGACCGGACCGAAGGAAATCGGCGGCGTGAAATTCACCCCCATCCTCGTCGCGAAGCCCAGCGATGCCACGCGCGAGGGCCCGTATGTTTATCCCAAGGGGCCATACCCGCACATCCAAGAGGCGAAGGGCCGCGCCGAAACCATGATGTGGGCCGTGGAGCGTCCCGACGGCGGTCGCGGCTTTGGTTTCACCGGCGGACACTATCATAAAAACTGGCAGCAAGACGACTTCCGCAAAACCATCCTCAATGCCCTTTGCTGGGTGACCGAAGTTGAAGTGCCCGCCGATGGCATCGCCTCCGCCGCCGTGAGCGACGAGGAATTGGCGCAAAATCTCGACCCCAAGCAAAAGAAAAAATGAAACGCATCGCGCAACCCTCGTCGCCGCCCCGCCTCCCCGTCACCGTGCTCTCCGGCTTTCTTGGGGCGGGGAAGACCACACTGCTCAACCACGTCCTGCGCAATCGCGAGGGCCTCCGCGTGGCCGTCATCGTCAATGATATGAGCGAGGTGAACATTGATGCTTCACTCATTGCCAATGGCGGCGGTGCCCTCTCGCGGCAGGACGAAAAGCTCGTGGAAATGAGCAACGGCTGCATCTGCTGCACGCTGCGCGAGGACTTGCTCATCGAGATCGCCCGCCTCGCCGCCGAGCGACGCTTTGACTACCTACTCATCGAATCCACCGGCATCAGCGAGCCGCTGCCAGTGGCGGAGACGTTCACCTTTGAAGACGAAAAAGGCCAAGGCCTGCATCACGTGGCCCGGCTGGATACGATGGTCACCGTGGTGGATGCGCTCAACTTCCGCCGCCAGTGGCAGGAATGCCTCACGCTCAAAGAAGCTGGGCAATCGCTCGGCGAAGAAGACGAGCGCACCGTGGCCGACCTGCTTGCGGATCAGGTGGAATTCGCGGACGTCATCGTGCTCAACAAAACCGACCTCGTCAGCCCGGAAGAAGCCGCCGAGGTCAAAGCCTTGCTGCATCAACTCAATGGACGCGCTGAGATCGTCACCGCCACCCGCGGAGCCGCGCCGCTGGACCGCCTGTTAAATACGAATCGCTTTGATTTCGAGGCCGCCGCTTCATCGGATCAATGGCTCGCCGTGCCGCGCGGCAGCGAACAGCCAGAGACCGAGGAATACGGCATCAGCCACTTCGCGTGGCGGGCCGACCAGCCGTTTCATCCGCAGCGCTTCTGGGATTTCCTTTCCCAAGACTGGCCCGGGCTCTTCCGTAGCAAAGGCTACTTCTACCTCGCCACGGACCCAGAGATCGCATGGACATGGAGCCAAGCCGGCACCAGCGGCGAGCCGCAGGCCATCGGCAAATGGCAAGACACCCCGCGCCAAGAACTCATCTTCATTGGGCAAAAACTCGACCGCGCCGGCATGGAAGCCGCACTCCACGCGGCGCTTGCCACACCCGGGGAAATGAAGGCCGCCCGGAAACTCACCAACCCTTTCCCCGAGCCGCTCCCTTTTGGCGATGGGCACTCTCATTCCTAACCGGAATCGGAAGTGCCCGCCGCCGCCCACCTCTTCCGCGCGAACGCATCCGTTAACCTATGAGCCTCTTTGATTTCACCAAACCCAGCCAGCCCGGCCCGGCCAAAGGCGAGGCCACCCGCCGCATCAAGCAGTGGGTGGAGCCGCTCGGCTTGCTGGGGGACGATGGCATCGTGCATGTGGCCGAACTGCAATGCCACGAACCCGGCTGCCCGGATTTTGAAACGGTCATCACGCTCATGTTTTCCCGCCCGGCGCAGGACCGCACGGTCAAAATCTTCAAGCTGCTCGCCGAGGTCACGCAGGATGAAGTCGTTCACGCCATTTTGAAATCATTCGCCGATGGGCCACCGATCATCGCCGCGCTCAAGGCCGATCTCGCCAACGGCCACCACTGCTAAAGCCCACGCATCTAATTCTCTAATTCTCTAACCATCTAACCATCTAACCACTATGCCAAACCATCCTCGCACACCCGTCACCGTACTCACCGGCTTTCTCGGCGCCGGCAAGACCACTCTCATGAACCGCGTGCTCACCGAGCAACACGGCCAGCGCATCGCCGTTATCGAAAACGAATTCGGCGAAATCGGCATCGATCACGAACTCGTCATCAATGCCGAAGAGGAAATCTTTGAAATGAACAACGGCTGCATCTGCTGCTCGGTGCGAGGCGACTTGATCCGCATCCTCGGCAGCCTCATGAAACGCCGCGACCAGTTCGACCACATCCTCATCGAGACCACCGGCCTCGCCGACCCGGGGCCGGTCGTGCAGACGTTCTTTGTGGACGACGACATGAAGGAGCAACTCATGATCAATGCCGTCGTCACCCTCGTGGATGCCAAACACATCTGGGAGCACATCGACGATGCGGATGAAGCCAAAGAGCAAATCGCCTTCGCCGATGTCATCCTGCTCAACAAATGCGACCTCGTTTCCCCCGGCGATCTCGATCGGCTGGAGGCTCGCATCAAAGCCATGAATGGCGTCGCCAAAATCCACCGCACCACCAATGCCGACATCGAAATCGCGAAAATCCTCGAAGTCGGCGGCTTCAATCTCGAGCACGCCATTGGAGTGGATCCCAAGTTTCTCGAACCCGAATATCCCTTTGAATGGGGCGGCATTTTCCAGCTACCCGCTGGCCCTGCGGAAGTGATCGCCACCGTGAATCCCGACCCATCCATGAAGCTCGTGCTTATCCCAGTGGGAGCTGGCACGGATGAGGAATTGGCCCGCGCCCGCGAGCAGGCCGTGCGCATTTTCTCCTCCATCGAAGTCAAGCAAGCCCTACCCGGCACGGCCCTAGCCTGCGATGCTCATCTCCATGAACTAGTCCTCGCGGAGGGCGAAATGCGCTGGCCACTCCACGTTCCCGCCACCGGATTCTACGCCACCTTTACCGAGCACTATCCAGAAGAACTGGACCTGAAAATCGTCGTCGCCGGCCATGAAGTCATGGCCGCACCCGCCGCCGCCTACAAGCCAGACCACGAGCACGACGAGGAAGTCACCAGCGTCGGCATCGAAGAGGCCGCCGACTGCGATGGCAAGAAACTCAACGCATGGCTCTCCGCCCTCCTGCGCGACAAAGGCAATTACATCTTCCGCATGAAGGGCGTCTTCAATATCCGTGGCAATCCCAACCGCACCATCTTCCAAGGCGTCCACATGCTGATGGATGTGAAGGACGGCGGCTCGTGGGGGACGCGTCCGCGCAAAAACAGCCTCGTTTTCATTGGACGAAATCTCGATCGCGAAGAACTCAACAATAGCTTCCGTGCATGTTTGGCCTAGGCAAAAAAGCGGAGTCGGAAACGCCCACCATGAAGTCCGCTGCAAGCCTCATGCCGGAGGTATGGTCTCATGAGTTGGACGACCACGCGGTGGACCTCCGCTGGTCCGCTGGCGGGGACTATCTCGCCGCCATGCCGAGCGTGGGGCGCATCGCCGTGTATGATGCGGACGGCACCGTCTGCGCTCTGCTGCCAGGACATCCGGGCGGGAATGGAGCCATCGCATGGCATCCCAAGAGTCGCGTCCTAGCCACTTACGGACAGGACGCCACGGTCCACCTCTACGAGGCTCCCTTCACTGCCCCAGCGCGGGACTTCGTATTGGAAAAAGGCTGGGCCGACCGCCTCGCGTGGAATCCCGACGGCAGCCTGCTAGCCGCTAGTGTTGGCAAATCGCTCTTCATTCTTGATGGCACCACTGGCGAGATCCTTCACATCTTTGCTGATCACAAAAGCACCATCTGCGACCTCGCATGGAATCCGAAACGACTCAGCGAAATAGCCACCGTGTGTGATGGCGGCGCACGGATGTGGCGGATCGGCGAGAAAAAACCCTTCGGTCATTTCGACTGGGGCGGTGCCAGTCTCATCGTCACGTGGAGTCCCAATGGCCGCTGGGTCGTCACCGGAGACCAGACCCCCAGCGTGCATCTCTACGATGTAGGGCGCTCCCACCCGCTCCATATTCAAGGCTACGAAACCAAGGTCAAAGCGCTCGCATGGGAGGGCGCCGGGGAATGGCTCGCCAGTGGCGGCGGCCCGGCCATCACCGTGTGGCCCTGCACTGGAAAGAAAGGCCCGGAAGGCGTCAAGCCCATCCAGCTTTTTGGTCATATCAAGGATGCGCAGGCGCTCGATTTCGCCCCGGGTCAGTCCATCCTCGTCAGCGGCGGGCGGGACGGCCTTGTCCTGCTCTGGATGCCGCATCGCAGCCCGGATCCCGCGCTCATCACTCAGCGCCGTGGGGAAATCACCGTCGTGCGCTGGTCACCGGATGGACAGGGCCTCGCCTACGGCACCGCGGAGGGAGAAGTTGCTCTCTGCAAACTCACATCGCCTGGAAATTTTTCTTGATTCTTGATTCTCAATTCTCAACTCTAAATACTAAATACTATGCAACACACCATTAAGGCGAAGATCACGCCACTCCTCGCCCTGCTCGCGACCGCACCTGCCCTTTATTCGCAGCAGCCTGCACCTGCACCCGCGCCCACGGCAGCCGTCGATGGAGTCACTAAGTTAGATACAGTCATTGTCACCGGCAGTCCGCTGGGGCGCACGTTGTTTGAGCAGGTGCAGCCGGTTTCCTTGCTGGATGGGGAAAAACTGCGCCTCACTTTAGAGCCGACGCTGGGAGAAACTCTGTCCAAAACACCTGGGGTGCGCGGCAGCTATTTCGGCCCCGCTGCCAGCCGTCCCGTCATTCGCGGACTGGATGCGGACCGCATCCGCGTGCTGCAAAACGGCCTCAATACCATCGATGCGTCCGCCACGAGTGTGGACCACGCGGTGAGCTTCGATCCTGTTAGCGCCGAGAAAATAGAGGTCGTGCGCGGCCCGGCGACTTTGCTCTACGGTTCCAATGCCATCGGTGGCGTGGTCAATGTGATAGACAACCGCATCCCGGATGAGCGCATCACCGAACCCGTGCGCGGCAGCATCGGCACGCGCTATAGTTCTGTAGATAGCGGCATCGGCGGCGACATCCTGCTGGAAGGCGGCGCAGGCGGATTCGCGTGGCACCTTGAGGCATACAAACGCGAGACTGAAGACCTGCGCATTCCCGGGTTTGCCCGCTCGGCGCGGCTGCGTGCCCTCCTGCCGCTGGAGCCCGGCGAAAAAGAGGAATCCGGACGCCTCGGCAACAGCTACATGGAAACCGAAGGCTTCTCCGCCGGTGGTTCCTACATCTGGGACGGCGGCTATTTTGGCCTCGCCTACTCTGGCTTCGAGGCCAACTACGGCTCGCCTTCCGAGAAGGAAGTGAGCATTGATCTGGCACAGCGCCGCTGGGATTTTCAGGGGGCCTTCCAAGAGCCTCTCAAGGGTATCAAGGCCATCAAATACCGCTTCGCCCTCTCCGACTACGAGCACACGGAATTTGAAGGACCGGAAGCCGGCACCACCTTCACAAACGAAGGCTACGACGGCCGCATCGAAGCCACCCATGACAAAATCGGCGCGCTGGAAGGAGCCTTCGGATACCAGACCGACCGCAGCGAATTCGCTGCGCTGGGCGCTGAAAAATTCCTGCCGCCCACACTCACGAGATCTCACTCCGGTTTCCTTTTTGAAGAACTCACCCTCAGCGAAACCGTAAAGCTCCAAGGCGGCCTGCGCTACGATCACATCACGGCGGCATCAGAGGCCGACCCGGGTTTCGGACCGGCCCGCAGCCGCACTTTCAACAACCTGAGCGGCTCGCTGGGCTTGCTCTACACGCCCTCGGACGACTACGCTGTGGCCTTCTCCGCCGCGCATTCAGAACGCGCCCCTATCTATCAGGAACTCTACGCCAACGGCCCGCACATCGCCACGGGTGTCTTTGAAACTGGCGACGACGACCTCCCCGTGGAGCAGTCCCTCGGCTTCGATCTCTCCCTGCGCAAACGCACCGGGCGCGTCACCGGCTCCCTCACCGCCTTCTATAACCAGTTCGACAACTTCATCGGCCAGTTCCCCACCGGCGATGTGGATGACGACCTGCCCGTCACCGCCTATCGCAATACGGATGCTGAATTCTACGGCATGGAAGCGGAAGCCACCATCCATCTCATGGAGCCAGTGACCGCGCCGGCCCCCATGCCCGCCACCGGCAAAAACGCGATCGGGAAGAGCCCTGTGAGCGGCCCATCCGGCCCCCTCGAGAGCCTCGATCTGGAACTCCGTGCCGACTACGTCCACGCCACGGATACCGTCAGCGGCGACCCGCTGCCGCGCATCTCGCCATTCCACGCCAGCGTGGCGCTCGACTATCGCCGCGGCCCGTTCGGCGCACGCCTCGAGGGCATCTACTCCGCCGAGCAGGACCGCACCGCCAGCAAAGAACTGCCCACGGACAGTTACTTCATGGTCAATGCCGCGCTCACTTACACACTGCAAGCCGGACGCACCACGACGGACTTCTTCATCAAAGGCATGAACCTCACCGACGAGGAAGGCCGCGAGCACGCTTCATTCTTAAAAGACATCGCCCCCCTCGGCGGGCGTGGCCTCGTCGTGGGCATGAAGGTTTCCTTCTAGCCCAGCCCGTCTGCCCCACATGCCCGGATCTCACTCCACTCCCTGTGGGGTTGGCTTCCGGTTATTTGATATGGGTGTTGCTAGTGCATCTGATGACTTTTCCCCGGTTTTTCCATGTCCCAATTAACTGAACTTTTCGTCAAAGGCGGCCCGCTCATGTGGCCACTGCTGTT
>JAYVJI010000429.1:0-2475 GCA_043769435.1 Verrucomicrobiota bacterium | reverse complement strand
CGCATGGCCGGGCGCACCGCCGACGATCCCCCATGCGACGACGATGCGCTCCGACTGCGCCAGTTGCCATGGCACGAATGGTCTCTACGGCCTGCGCACACCGCACCTTGAGCGGCAGGCCTGCACGCAATGCCACGTGGCTGAACCAGAGAGCCAGCAACGCCCCTTTCCCGCTCCGCCTTCAATCGAGTCCTCCACCACGCCATGAGCGCAGCGTTCTCCCGTCGTGGATTTTTTTCCCAGCTCATCCACCCACTGCGGCCCATGCCAGCCGATGCTAGCTCACTGCCCGCAGTGGTTACAAAAGTGGCGATTATCCAAGGTCGGCATTGTCTAGCGTATCATTCCATTTGTTCAACATGCTCCGAACGTTGCCCGGTCCCGGATGCGATCCGCGTGGAACGCGGGATCCCCATGATCAATCCGATGTCATGTGATGGATGCGGCATCTGCCACGCTGTCTGCCCCGCTCCCAGAAATGCAATCCTCATGCTCCCACGCAAACCGACTTCACGCCCATGACGCCTCCTGCTCTACCCGAAGAACCCATCAAGCTCGCAGACCTAACAACGTCCGAACTGGATGCCCCCGCGCTGGAAGCCTTGCTGGGTGACATCCAACTCCTGACAACCATCAGCGGCATCATCCCCAAGTTCGCCCCCCAGGCCAACGTTCCGGAAAATGCAAACCTAACCCTGGCAGAGGCCCGGATCCTGCTGGAAACCAAAGCCGTGCGCGGCCTGCAAATTCGCTATCAATATGAAGGCAGCACATGGTGGGATACCATCATGAACGTAGGAACCTCGTGGCGCCTCATTCGCATCCGCCACGATTTCGAGTGAACTCATCCGCTGCGAGGGGCTTTTCCTTACAGGCTGCATAACGCGCACGTTGCTCCGGCGTGAGGTTGGCGGGATCGAAGCGGGGACCGGGGATGGCGTTGGTTTTGCTGTGAATCACATTCGCCATGTCGGTGGCGCAATTCTTGATGTGCTCCGCGTGCTCGCCTGCGAACAGATAGTCCACCGTGCCTCTGAAGAGTTCTAGCCAGCGATCGAATTGCGGGGCTCGCTGGAAACGGGGACTCCCCGTTGCCGTGCGCGGAGATCTCAGACGGGGAGTTTCCAGCCTTCGCGGTAGGCCTTGCGTATGAGCCTGTCTGCCTCGGGGCAGTTCTTCGCCTTCATGGGCACCGGGTCCCACTCGATGCGCTTGCCCAATTTCACAGCAAGCAAACCGACGAGCAGGGATTCTGTAAAGGGGGCAGAATACCAGAACCCGCTTTTGGAATCTTCGGGCTTACCAGCGAGGCAGGCGCGCACCCACTCTATGCGATGCCCGGGAGAACGCTCAAGGGATGGGGCCGGATATTTTGTTAGTTGATGCTTCTCATTCGGAAATACCCGTGGCGGGCTGGCGTGGCTGCCGCCTATCATGCCGGCCTTTTCGCCCACAAAGATCAATCCGTTGTCGCCCACGTTCTGTTTGAGATCCAAGCCTGGAATGTTTTCCGGGCGCTTACCTCCATCATACCATTTCATCCGGACCGCAGGCCGACTGCCTTTGGCTGGGAACTGCCACGTCACGATGCTCCACTCGGGGTAGGTCTCATCGGTGGCGTTGCCGGTGGTGGCTTCCACCCACTCCGGCGCGCCGAGGTCCAGCGCATAGTAGGCAGGATCAGCATTGTGGACAGCCATATCCCCCAGGGCACCGCAGCCAAAGTCCCAGAACCCGCGCCACTGCATAGGGTGATAGTCAGGATGATACGGACGCAGCGGCGCCGGCCCCAGCCAGAGATCCCAGTCCACCTCCGCCGGAACCGCGGGCGTGCCTTCAGGCCGGCCTTTCCCCTGGGTCTTCCACCAGCCGCCCGGGCGGTCGCTCCATACATGGACCTCCAGTATGTCGCCGATCACGCCGGAGTCATAGTTCTCTTTCCACCGGCGCAGCCCGTCACCGGCATGCCCGCCATTGCCCATCTGAGTCACGACCTTGTGCTTCGCCGCGGTCTCGAACATCAGCCGGGCTTCCTGAATGGTGTGTGCCAGGGGCTTTTCCACATAGGCGTGCTTTCCCTGAGTCATCGCCATGAGGGCAATAGGCGCGTGTTGATGATCCGGAGTGGAGACGACTACGGCGTCGATGTCCTTTTGCGATTCCAGCATCCGGCGCCAGTCTCGGTGGGTCTTCGCTCCCGGGTAAGTTGAGGCTGCACTAGCCAGCCGGCCGCTGTCCACGTCACACAGTGCCACGACCTGCACTTCCTTGAAGCTGCCTATTTCGCCAAGGTTGCCTCCGCCCTGACCGCTGACTCCGATGTGCGCGGTGGTCAGCTTTTCAGACGGCGGAATCTGGCCGCTTCCAGCGATGAGGTGACGCGGCAGAAACAGTGGCGCGGTACCGGAAGCGATGATGGTGCTGAGGAGGTGGCGGCGTGTTTGCATGGCTGGACGGTGACGCTGTCTGCGGTGG
>JAYVJI010000428.1:0-2840 GCA_043769435.1 Verrucomicrobiota bacterium | reverse complement strand
CTGCTCATCGCGGTCGAGACGACCGCGAGCCGCCACAGCCAAGATGGCCGTGTTCCGCTACATCACGGCGCGGTCACACCCCATCGACATCTCCGCTCTCCGGTTTTCAGTCCGCGCCCGACCATTTCGAAAATTTCCTCAAAAATAAATCTGGTGTTTCGCGGGGATAGCGGCTACTGGTGATGCAGCCGGATGTTCCGGGCCACATTCCATCTCAATCCTGCCTCATGCGGTAATTCCTTTTTAATCACATACCTTTTGCGACTACACAAAAGGGCTCTGGGCTGCTCACGAATCCTCGAACTTCAATTCAGCTCATCGAAGACAAGGCCTGTCGCGCCAAATTGGCGCGGCTTGGCTGCGCTTCTTCGATGAGGCCCTCGAGGTGCCTGTGAGCGGGGTGTGGATCAAGTCCGCGCCCTTTGCTGTATGGACGGCACGGTTCAGAAGTGAGATATACTCTCCCCTGCTTCTCCACCCACACCTCAGCAACCCACAGCACAACACCCACATGAAAACAAAAACCACGCACACCCCAAGAATCCCTGCCTGCCCCTTCTCCACTCCTCCCTGCCGGATCCTGCTGGCATGTACCGCCTTGGCTGGAGTTTTGCCACTTCAGGCCCAGGTATTGTCGGAAACCGGCGAGACCCTAACGACAAGTGATGCACATCCTAATGATGATGTGGCTTCAGTCGATGCATTGCCGATTCCTGTCCGGCTTGACGCTGCGGCTCTAGCGGAGGAAATCCGGCTGCGCCGGCCTGCGCCCCGGGAGATGCCCGCTGCAGTGAAGAATGCGCGGGTTTTGTCCCAGGTGGTGGCCCCCGGCGCTGCGGGTGGGGCTCCGCTAACGGTTTCTCTGATCGAGCCGCCTACATTGCCTGTGCCCGCTGCCCACCCGCGGGTGGTTGCGGCATTCACTGATGAACAGCGCGCTGCGATACGGGCTGCGGAACCTCTACTGTTATTAAATTTCGCGCCTACCATCGAGGTGTATCCCGGCGGCGTTTCGCTGGTGCACTGGGGCATGGTGGATGCGGAAAAAGGCTATCAGGAATTCGAAGCATGGGTGCCGCTTGACCTCACCAGCATCACGATAGTTGGCGATCTGGAAGTGGGCCGCACCCGTTACTCTGTTATGGGCTTCGCCTACCCCGCCACGGGCAGCGCCCCCGCTCGCGAGGCTCCGGCGGCGCAGGCGCTCGCCGGTGCCTACGACCTAGCCAAAGGCGACCCCGCTAACGCTGCAGCGCTGGAACCACTGCGTGCCCTGCTCGCCATTTATAAGCAAGAAGGCGCGCAGCTCGCCGCCACCCACGCGGCCCTCCAGGCCCGCCAGCAGGAGGTTGAGCAATGGGAACGCGGGAACCCGGAGCCGCCCCGCCCGGCGGAGATACGCCTGTGGTCCATGGAGCCCGCCACGGCCGGCGCCCCGTCCTCACCCGCCGCCCGATAACCCCTCACCAGTCTGCCAAAATGAACCGTATTCAGCTTTGTCTCATCTGTGCCGTGGCTATGGTATGGGAGCCCTGCTTTTAAGCCCTGCCGCCGTGGCCC
Source organism: Verrucomicrobiota bacterium (assembly GCA_043769435.1). Lineage (GTDB taxonomy): Bacteria > Verrucomicrobiota > Verrucomicrobiia > Verrucomicrobiales > V1-33 > JAYVJI01. Next base: position 1,280 of record JAYVJI010000428.1, on the reverse strand, counting down.
AAATCGTTCCCCAGGCCAATCCCCAGATCACCGCCCTGCCCGCGGCCAATACCTACCAAATCACTTGGCCGGGCGAGAACGGCCGCCTCTACTTCATCCAGTTCTCCACGGACCTGCAAACCTGGACCTACGCTCCGGCGGTGAATCTGGGCACCGGGGCCGTGATCCCCTACGGCTTCTCCGCTTCTAACGCACGCTCGTACTTCCGCCTCAAATACTCCACCGCCACTAACATCACTTCCGGTGCCAATGGTGATTTCGACGGCGATGGCATCTCGAACATGGATGAAGTCGCCCTGTATGGCACGGACCCTACTGTCAGTGAGAATACAGTAAGCGGCGACGCCGACGGCGACGGCCTTCCGAATATCGTGGAAGTCACCGGCACGGGCACGGGTATTGGCACGGGCACGGGCACGAACCCATCCGTCGTCAATACGTTGCCAGATGCAGACAACGATGGCCTCAGAGACGCCACGGAGGTCTTCTACTTTGGCAACACGACGGCCCAGACCGGCACGGGCGATGCCGACGGCGACGGCCTTCCGAATATCGTGGAAGTCACCGGCACGGGCACGGGTATTGGCACAGGCACGGGCACGGACCCATCCGTCGTCAATGCGTTGCCAGATGCAGACAACGATGGCCTCAGAGACGCCACGGAGGTCTACTACTTTGGCAACACGGCGGCCCAGAACGGCACGGGCGATGCCGACGGCGATGGCATCTCGAACATGGATGAGGTCAACTTCTTCGGCTCCGACCCCGCCGTGAGCGATGACACTGACCAGGACGGCTACCTCAACTCCGACGAGACCGCTCAGGGAAGTAATCCCGCGGACCCGGCCAGCAAGCCGTTCGATCCGCAGAATCCGCCAAGCCCGAATCGCTTTGTCGCTCCGCTCTCTTGGGTTTATCATCATGGATGAGGAGCCGCGTAATGATCTATTGACATTTGCAAAAGTTCTGGCATTAAACAATAAATAGAAACCGGCGTTGGCATAGGGAAAATTCAAATTTTGAGCTGTCAAAACTTATGCAAATGTCAATATTGGCGGCAAACACACTCATCCCCGCCCGCGGCTATTTTACCCTGAACCCTACACCTCGGGGACTGGGACCCAATTCTGACAATGTTCGTCTCTTCCTGCCCGGCCCCGGTGCGGCAGCGGACTTGTACGCAGGGCTTACGTATGGAGGTTATCAAAATTCGCGGCGATGACCTCGGCCCTGAAGGTCTGTGAGAGGGCCGCGCGCTGGCGCTTGCCTTTGATGCTGCC
>JAYVJI010000427.1:0-8586 GCA_043769435.1 Verrucomicrobiota bacterium | reverse complement strand
GTGCCATTGGTGCCATTGGTGCCACTACCACTGCCACGCCAGTTGCGGGCTTGCAGCATGAGGGATTCATGGTTCAGCAGGGTCATGGATATCCTAGCGATCGAAACGAGCACCACCACCGGCACCATCGCACTCTACCGCGATTACAAGCCTGTGGACGTCATCGAGTTTCATTCCGACCGCTCGCACAACAGCCTTCTCTTTGCGCCGCTGCGCAGTATTCTGGCGCAGGCAGAGGACCTGCAACTGCTCGTGGCCGGCACGGGTCCCGGGAGCTACACTGGGGTGAGGGTGGGGATCTCAGCGGCGCTGGGCATCAGTATCGCCCGGGAAGTGCCTTTGATCGGCCTGCCGTCCATCTGTGGGCTGGCCCATGCCTTTGGCACACCCGCCTATGCTGTGTGCGGCGATGCGCGGCGGGGCATGTGGTGGTGGGCAGAGGTGAATGACGGGGTGGTGAAGGGCCCGCCTGTGCTGATGGATGCGGAGTCCCTGCAACGCACAGCAGCCGCCTACCCGGGACAGGTCTTCACGCCGGATGCTGCTGCCCCGTCCTTTTGCCACGCCACGCCCACATGGCCCCGGGCTGAAATCCTAGCCGCGCGCTCTGCGGCGATGACGGCGGAATGCATAGCCGCAGAAAGCATTAAGGCAGTGGAGCCCATCTATCTTTCAGCGCCCTTTGTCACCGTCTCTCGGAAGCCGGTTTTTGCCTAACGGTATTAACGATAGAGCAGAAATGGTTCCCGCCGCTTGCGAAACGCTTCGATATCCGCAGCATAGAGGGCAGCGGTTTCCCTAACGCTTTTTCCCGCACGTATGCTCTCCAATACTGCCGGGGAGCACAGGAGCTTCTGCATCAGGTCAAGTTTAAATGTGTCAGGGTGCTGCCGCTGCAAGGCACTGGCGAGGGCGACACCCAGTTTCACAGCGGGCAGCTGTCCCCGGTCAGTGACGTGGAACCGCACGCCGTGACATTCCTTGCCAGCGAAAACGCTGGCTCTAGGACGAAACTGCGCAGCCTCCAGCTTCAGGCCTGGAAAGGATTCCTTATCCAGGGCCGCTGCCAGAGCCGGGCCATCCACCCACGGCGCGCCGAAGAGGAGAAAGGGCGTATCCGTTCCCCGCCCGACACTAACATTACAAAACTCCAGCAGGCCAATGCCGGGATATATGGCTGCAGCATCTAGGCTCCGCATGTTAGGCGAAGGATTGACCCACGGCAGGCCGCTTTGCTCTAGATCCATATTGCGGCTCCAGCCCTCCACTCTTACTACCGTTAGGGAAACATCCAGCTGGCGCTCTGTGATAAACATCTGCGCCAGTTCTCCCACAGTCATGCCGTGGCGGACAGGGATGGGGTGGCAGGCGGTGAAGCTCGTGGCACCATCAAGCAGCGGGCCGTCGATGATGCTGCCGCCCACGGGATTGATCCGGTCCAGAACAACGCAGCGGATCCCCGTTCCGTTCAGCGCTTCCAGACATTCCATGAGTGTGGAAATATAGGTATAGAAGCGGCAGCCTATGTCCTGGATATCGAAGATGAGGGTATTCAGACCCTTGAGCTGATCAGGAAGCGGGCGCCGGGTGCTGCCGTAGAGACTGTAGACCGGCAGTCCGGACTTGCTGTCCCGGCCATCGCGGATGCCGTCCTTGTCCTCTACTCCACGCAGTCCGTGCTCGGGGCTGAACAGGCAGCGCAACTCCATGCCAGGAGCGGCTGCCAGCAGATCGATAGTGCTTTCCCCAGTCGCAGCCCGTCCTGTGTGATTAGTCACCAGTCCGACCCGGGCACCTTTGAGCGGCGCATACCGCTCCGCCATCAACGCATCTATCCCGTTCCTCGCACCCACCCGCTCCGCTCCGGGTTGTTTCAAGGGGGGTGTTTTCTGCTTTTTCAACATCATCGCCTCAGCTGCTTGGGTGCTTATCTGATAACGGAGTTCCTTGACACTGTGGCCCTCTGCGGGATGATTTCTGTTAGTAAAAAGCACCACGAAAGCATCCGCTGCGGGATCTATCCACAGGGCTGTACCGGTCCAGCCGGTATGGCCGAAGGATGCCGGTCCGAAGCAGTCTCCCCGGGCATCTGAGTAACCCGTGGCCACGTCCCATCCCATGGTCCGCCGCACATCGCCGGGCAATGACACAGGAGCCGTCATGAGCTTGAGGGTAGCGGGCTTGAATAGCACCCGCCCAGACTCCGTGCGGCCACCAGCGAGAAACATACGGCAGTAGCGCGCCGCGTCAGACGCGGTGGTGAACAGGCCCGCATGCCCGGCTACTCCACCCATCAGGCGGCTGGTAGGATCATGCACCACTCCATGCACCAGCCCGGCGGCCTCCCGGGTGGTGGGGGCGATACGGTTGCGCAGCCTCGCGGACGGGAGGAAGCCCGTCTCTTTCATGCCCAGCAGCTTGAACACCCGCGCTGTCACGAAGTCATTGAGCATTTGCCCGCTTACCCGGTGGACGATCTCCCCTAGCAGAATGTAGTTGATGTCGCTGTAAACAAACTTTGCACCCGGAGCATTGATCAATGGCTCGGCTGCGGCACGAGCGATGCCCGCGTTATAGCCGCTCCAGCCAGCCGGGTCGCGCGGGATCCCTGGCCGCGTGCCGCTGATGTGGAGCAGCAACTGCTTGACCGTGATCGCTTCCTTACCTCCGCCGGTATACTCCGGAAGGTACCGGCTCACCGGCGCATCGACAGCGACTTTACCGTCCTGCACCAGCAGCATGATCGCCGGAGCAGTCGCCATGACTTTTGTCAGGCTGGCAGCATCAAAGATAGTGTTCTTCTTCATGGGTTCCGCAGTGGGATCCAGCTGGCGGTTACCGTAGGCTTCAGTAAATTGCTGCCCGCTCCGCTCCATCCAGAGAACTCCACCCGGAATGTGGTGCGCCGCGATGGCGGCCTGCATGGTGGCACGGATCGCTGGCAACCGCGCCGCATCAATGACCGGGGAGGACCGGGCTCGGGCATCAAGGTGGAGGGCGCTTAGCAGAGTCAGCATGATCAAAATCAGGATAAAGGGCATCTTCATGGCCTCAGCGGTGCGGCGGGCAGCCGGAAATGCCAGCGCACTTTCACCCGGCAACGCTCTCTTGTGCGCCAGCAGGTATGGACTACTAGCCACGCCAGATGAACCGACTTTCCTTTCTCCTGACCATAACCGGAGGCCTTCTAGCCGCAGCCTTGCCACTCCGCGCCGAAGCCGCCGCCCTCGACCTCGCGCCTGTTCAGGCATGGGTCGCCAATGCCGCAAAGGTAAAAACCCTCATCGCGGATTTTCGTCAGGAACGGGTCCTGCGCACCATGAAGCAGCCGCTGGTGACTACCGGGAAGCTATGGTACTCCCAACCCGCCAATGCCTTCCGCTGGCAAACGGGGGACCCTGCCAAACTCATCGCCATACTCAAGCCAGGAAGGGAGGAACTAACCGTTGCCAGAACTGAAAAGAAAGAAGCAGAGGTCATCGGCAAGGCCGCCTTACAGAAAGACCGCATGGGCCAGGGGCTCTCATTGATGCAGGCGGGCTTCCCCTCCAGCCTTGAGGAATTCCAGAAAAGATTCACGATCCTGGCTATCATTCCAGAAAGCAACTGGCACCGCGTGGAACTCAAGCCCGCAGTGACCATGGGCGGCGCGGTAGTCAAGGTTATGCTGATGCTCAATGCCACGACCCACAAGCTGGATGCTATGCATGTCTACTTCAGGGACGGCTCCCGCATCAGCAGCATCTTCACCTCCATGAAGGAAAATGCCGCCATTCCCGCTGCGCAATTCAGCATGGATCTGACGGGCTATACGGTGAAGCGGAAGTAGTCCTTGAAATTCCCCGGAAGCGGCCACGCGATGGACGAACTGCCGCTATTTGACCTCCCCGCGCCGGCGAGGCGACCAGCATGGCACGCCCTGAAAGTGGGCGTCCAGCGATTGGCAGATGAGGGCATTCTGCTGGGAACCTCTTCATGGAAATACCCCGGTTGGATCGGTTGGCTTTACGACAAAGGCCGTTACCAGACGCGCGGAAAGCTATCGATGGACCGGTTCGAGCGCAACTGCCTAAAGGAATATGCAGAAGTGTTCCGCACGGTTTGCGTGGATGCTGGCTACTACACTTTTCCTGCGGCTGCCACGATCGCCGGCCTCATGGATCAAGTGCCGCCGGACTTCCGGTTCTCATGGAAAGCGACCGCGGAAATCACCATGAAGCGGTTCCCCGCCCTTCCCCGTTATGGACGCAGGGGCGGCCAGCTGAATCCAGCGTTCCTCGATGCGGAACTGTTCGCAAACTGTTTTCTCGGCCCCATGGAGCCCTACCGAGAGCGAACCGGGGTCATCATTTTCGAGTTCTCCCGGTTTCAGGCAGGGGACTGGAACCGCGGAGTTGAGTTCGTCGAGGCCATGGACGCGTTCCTGGGCAAGCTGCCAGGCGGGTGGCAGTATGGAGTGGAAATACGGAACCGCTCGTTTCTCGAGCCACCGTGGTTTGCCTGTCTTGCAAAGCATGGCGTTGCCCACGTTTTCAACAGCTGGCAGCACATGCCCGGTATTGATGAACAACTCGCGCTGCCGGGCAGTATCACCACAGATTTTGCATCTGCCCGTCTCCTGCTGAAGCCAGGCAGGGCCTACGCCGATGCCGTGGAAATGTTTTCGCCCTACGGGGCCATCAAGGAATCGCTGCCGTCAGTGCGGGTCTCCACAGTGGAACTCATTCACCGCCTCCGCCGGAATGCGCTGCCCACGCGGCGCAGTTCCTATCTTTATGTGAACAACCGGCTGGAAGGCAACGCCCTAGAAACCATCCTCGCTGTCATTTCCGGATCCACTGCTTGAGCTTCTTCACCACCAGCATCAGTGGCAGCAGGACTTCGCCGTTGTACCGTAGGCTCGACAATTGGTTTTGGCCGAATCTTGTTCACTTTATGTTATTATGGTCTGGTCTGGTAGGTTCTTTTTCGTTGCTCTCCACCCCGTCTCGCGACGACGCAGTTACTACAATTTCACGGCCTAGATACGGTCCAGACCGGCTGGGGTCTCCCACCTCAGAGGGTTGTGCAGCTACACAGCGCACGGCATGACCCCGTTGGGGTCTGGTGGTGGCGCGTGAGCCGAGTCTATCACGTTGGGGTCAGGTGGTGGCGCGTGGGCCGGGGCTACCACGTTGGGGTCAGGTGGTCAGGGGGAGCTTTCGGTGAGCAAGGCGAGGATGGCGCGGAGGTCCCAGCGGTGGCAATCACCGGTGGCGCAGGCACTGATGAGCCAGTGGCCGTCGCGGGAGATGGTGAGTTCGGCGATGGCGGGGCTGCCGGGGGCTTCCAGCCGGGCAAGCAGCCTGCAGTCTGGCAGGTACAAAAGGGCGATGCGGGAATTGCCTTCCACCAAGGCGGCAAGGGCGGGCAACCCAATTGAGCCAGGGCCAGGGACAGTGAAGGCGCAGCCACCGTTGGGATAGGCATTGGACTCCAATACAGGAAGCGGCAGCGGTTGCCATGTGGCGGTGTTCCAGATGACATGGCTGGATCCGGAACCGGCGGCCCAACGTCCGTCTTCACTCCAGCACACGTTGTGCCGCGCCGACAATGCGAGTTGGTGCGCAACTTGACCGGTGGCTGCACTGTGGACGGTGGCTCCGCCTGTGTAGGAAGTGCTGACGAGCAGCTGTTGCGCGTCAGGAGAGAGCGCGGCGTCGCCGGGATCCTTTGTGGGGAAGAAAATGGGCGCTGCTTCTCCGGCGGTACGAAAGATGACGGCTTGGGTGCCCCGGTCCACGGAGGCCGCGCGGCGCCCATCGGCGCTGCCGCTCAGGCCACTCCAAGGGTAGCGCCCGGTCTCGAAGATCACCTCGCCCCGGGGCTGGACGGCGGCAGATTCTCCCTGCGGCACGGCCCAGCGCTGGATCCCAGCGGGGCCACAAGTGAGGAGCACCGTGTCATCATTGCTCCAGAGCGCAGACTTCGTTCCAGCAGCGGCTAGGGTCTGGAGAATTTCACAAGTGGCGATGTTGGCGATGGCCACCCCATCGCTGCACGAAATAGCGAGCCGCCGGCTGGTACCGTCGAGCGCAATGGCGACGCCTGATCCTCCACCGCCGGGCGGAAAGATGCGGCGCAACAGCGGCGAGGGCTCCATGCGCAGTCGGCCGGCCAAACCACGCTGCAGCAGCGGCCCGGCGAACTGGCCGTCCGGCGAGAACACCATCGCCATGCATTCGCCCGGAAATGACAGCACTGGGGCTGCGGAATGCGCCTGCCAGAGCCTCACCGTGGCGTCTTCGCTGGTGCTGCCGAGCCAGCTTCCATCCGGTGAGAAGGCGAGTGACTTGACATAGCTCCCGTGGCCCGTGCCCAGGCGGGGTGGTGCGCCATCGGCAGCGGTGTGCCAGACGACGACGGCGAACGTGTGGGAACCGGTGGCGGCCAGGGAGGCGTCCGCGTTCAAAGCCGCTGCACTGAATCCGGACTGTCCCGGTGCCGAGAAGACGCGCTCCAGTGCGCCGGATGGCCATGAATACAGCCGCGCTGTCGGCTCGTGGGACTGCGCGGCAAGCAGATGGCGGCCATCGGCGGAAAAAGCCAGGCCTCCCCTGCCCCCCGGGAGCGCCGTCTCCTCCGATCCAGCCTTGCCAACAGGAGAAAAGTCCTGTGGCTCACCACCCGGGAGAGCGGCCCATTGCAGCCGGCCATCCGGGAGTGCCCAGACGATGGCGCTCTCATCCGGCGTGATGGCAGTGTGCCCGCCCCCCCACGCGGTGCCCCTAGGCCAGAGTGTGGTGCAAAAGACCAACCGCGACGCCCCGGCGGCCATCTGCGGGGAGCAGTCCCAGAGGCCGTATTCCGCGCCGTGACGCACTGCGAGGTAGCGGTTCCCTGCGCTGAACCCGAGGAGTGCGGTGATCGTTTTTTCGTCGGTGTGGAAGGCCATCAGCAGATCTCCGCCCGCTACGCTGCGCAGCGTGATGCCACCATGAAAGCCTGCCTGCGCCCAGCATGTGTGATCCGGCGTGAGCACCATGAAAGTGTAGTCTTCCATGCGCGCCGCGTCTCCGCCAAAGGGCGCTAAGTGGGCCGAATCCAGCGCGAGTGTGGCGAGCCTAGCGTCACGGGCTTCTGCCAGGATATCCGCCGGTAAAGTAGTGTCGGCGAAGATGCCGCGAAGGATTTCTGAGGCGCGGCTGCGGCTGTCCGGCAGGCGCAAGGAGATGAGTGAACGCACCTCGCCCAGCCGCGCCGTAGCCAGGGCACTGCGGGTGGCAGATTGCTCGAGGTGCAGCGCTGCGAGATGAGCTTTGTCTTGATGCCGCTGCCACAGCAGACCGACGAGGAGCGTCGCCAGCAGCGCCGCACCCAGCACCAGCGAGGCGGCATGCATCGGACGGCGGCGCGCCAACCTCAGCATGGTTTCCAAGCGTCCCACAGGCCGGGCCAGCACGGGATGACCGTCCAGAAACCGGGACAAATCATCCGCTAGTTCTATAGCGCTGGAGTAGCGGCGGGCGGGCGCTTTTTCCAGACACTTCAGACAGATCGTGTCCAGATCGCGCGGGGTGCTGGCGTTGAGCCGCCGCGGGGAAATCGGATCCTCCTGCGCCACCATCGCGAGCACTGTGGCGATGGAGTCCCCTTGGAATGGCGGGCAACCCGCCAGCAGATGGTAGAGCACGGCGCCGAGCGAATAGATGTCGCTGCGCTCTGTGACGCCGCGTCCGTGGGCCTGTTCCGGCGGCATATAAGCCGGGCTGCCGGCGACCGTGCCGCTAAACGTGAGCGTGGCCCCGCCTGCTTCGTCCCCCAGCTTGGCGAGACCGAAATCCGCGACCCGCGCCCGGCCGGAGGGCTCGATGAGAATGTTGGACGGCTTGATATCGCGGTGCAGCACGCCCTGGCTGTGCGCGTGCGCGATGGCCAGCGACACCTCCCGCAGCCATTCCACCGCCTGGCGCACCGGCACTGGCTTTTCCGCCATTGCTACGGCCATCGTGCGGCCTTCCACTAGCTCCATGATGAAGTAGGGCATGCCTGCATCCTCTCCCACCCCGTAGATCGCCACGATGCCTGGGTGCCGCAGCCGCGCCGCAGCTTGCGCCTCGCGGCGGAACCGGGCGCGGGCTTCCTCGCTGGCAAATGCCCCACCCGGCAGCGTCTTCACCGCTACATCGCGGTGCAGCCCGCGCTGCCGCCCGCGCCACACCACGCCCATGCCTCCGCGGCCTATTTCTTCAAAAAGTTCGCAGTCCCCCAACACCCGGCCCCCGACTGCCGTGGCCGCATCAGCCATATCACCCAGCAGACAGGCGGGGCAGAATTCTTCCCTTACACCCGGCGGCAGCGGTGCTCCGCACACCGGGCACGCCATCGGCGCTGGGACCAGCGCCGTGGAACCGCCTGCAGCGGAATGGGGAGTGACTGGTAGGGGAGTCATGAATGGATGCAGTAGCAGAACGTGGCACATCCTTCCCGCTTCGTCTGGAGAAAAAATAGCGCATTGCAGAGGGCCCGGAAATAGCCAAATGTCACCAGCCATGGCCGACGAATTCCTCACTACCCGCTGGAGCATGGTCCTGGCTGCGGGCCAGG
>JAYVJI010000426.1:0-1911 GCA_043769435.1 Verrucomicrobiota bacterium | reverse complement strand
CATGAGTGGGGCCTCTCCGAGCACTGAGGTCAGGTGCATTTCTACATTCCTAGCGCCCCATTTGTAGGCTGTGCTAACAAGCGCCGCGCAGGAGACCGGGGCCAGCCAGAGCGCCGGCGTGCCCCGGAAGACGGTATCAAGGACTGTGTGGAGCAAGCCAATGGCGGTGGCTTCATCTCTGCATACACCAGGGCCGATCATTCTGGATCCGGGGTGAGTCACCGCACCCAGAAATCCTGTTAGTTCACCGCCTAGATTCTCAGCTATCCAGAGATGCCAGCAGCCTTGGGCATTAGCCACGAAATGCGCGTAGTCTTTCTCCCGGCGAATGCCGTTGAGCCTGTATTCAAAGTCCGCGATGCGGGGGACATCAGCCATAGTCGCACTGCGGGTTAGGAGCCCCGGGCCAGTCAATGGCGGCATCCCTGCTGTGGGCACGGTCAGCTTCATGTCCTGAAAAGTCACCTGCGGCACAAAGCCCAGTCGGGTGTAGAGAGAAAAGGAGTCGAGGTTCATGGCGCTGGAGACTAGCCGCACCGGCTTGCTCTCAGCACAGGCACGGGCGATGACTTCCTCCATGAGCTTGCGGGCGATGCCCCGTCCGGCGAAGTCAGGATGGGAATTCACAATCCCCACAGCCCAGTGAGTCTCGCGTGGATGGTAGAACACGGATCCGGCCAACTGTCCATCCATGTCAGCTACCAGACAACATCCGGGGTCCAGTGCTTCATAGAGCTCAGGGAAAACGCGCAGGGGTGAGGGATCCGGCCCAAAGCGCTCTACGTTCAAGTGGTCCCGGTACCACGTGCTGAGCGAGGTATGGATGAGGGCGGCGAGAGAATCCCAGTCGGCTGGGGAAAGGTAGCGGATTTGCATGGCAGGCGGCCGGTAAGCTAGCCGGATCAAGCCGGCTTGCAATACCGTCATGATGCATTTCCCGGGGCCATGTGCCCGCCTGACAGTTGCCGTTACGGAACCCCGCGCTGAAAGCGGCAGAAAATCATTGACCCATTCAGGGCTTCTGGAGTATACATTACGGGTATCCCCCTCAATCGGTGAAACTGCCTCCTCCCATCCATGAAATTAAAGCAAATTATACTTCACCTCTGCTGGCTCGGCCTAGCGCTGCCCCATGCTGTAGCAGCTCCCACGGTTGAAAACCGGGCCGCCGACAACATCACCGGGACTTCAGCATTGCTCCAGGGCCAGGTGACCAGTGCTGGCGTTGCCGCGCCTGCGATCACGATCTACTGGGGCACCGTGAATGGCGGCGTCATTCCCGGCGGGTGGCAAAACTCACGCGCTATTGGATCGCACACCGGTTCATTTTCGACCCTAGTGCAGAGCCTCACTCCTTTTACCACCTACTACTGCACGGCGCGGGCAGTGGATGCAGACGGCACCGCATGGGCCAGCCCGAGCCGCAGCTTCGTTACCGGTTCCTCAGTGCCCACGAGCGTCATCATCAACGAAATCTTCTATGATCCACCGGAGGTGACCAAGGCTGAGGAGTTCATCGAATTTCACAATCCCACTGCCAGCCCCATCGACATGAGCGGCTGGGTGATTGATGCTGGAGTGGATTTCACTTTTCCTGCCAACACGATCATCGCGGCAGGCAGTTATAAAGTAGTGGCGCAAAACACAGCCGTCTACCGGGCCAGCTTTCCCTCGAGTGGTATCCCGCTTGGTCCGTGGACGGGGTCGTTGAGCAACAGCGGTGAAAACATCCGGCTACGTAATTCCGCCGGTATCATCATAGATGAGGTGGACTACAAGGCGGGCTTTCCGTGGCCGACCTCGGCCAAAGGTGCTGGCACTTCCATTGAGCTGACGCATCCTTCGCTGAACAATGACATCGGCGGGAACTGGCGCCCGGCTGTGATTCCCACGTTCGGAACTCCTGCCACG
>JAYVJI010000425.1:0-3636 GCA_043769435.1 Verrucomicrobiota bacterium | reverse complement strand
GGTCTTTCAGACCTGAGGATGCGTGATGAAAGGTGTGTTCCGCAGCTCCAACGGAGCGTTCCGATACCAGCGTAGCCCGCAGGGCTATGAAACGGTTAGTTAGAAATTCCGCAGCTCCAACGGAGCGCATTGATACCAGCGTAGCCCGCAGGGCTATGAAACGGTTAGAAATTCCGCAGCTCCAACGGAGCGTTCCGATACCAGCGTAGCCCGCAGGGCTATGAAATGAAGCACGCTGGCGGGAGTGGAGCGGGCCGGCATGGGAGGTGCGGGCGTGGCGCATGGAGGAGGTGGAGAACTTCATGAGGGAGGAGACGGGTGTGTTCTTCGATGAATGGCTGGCACACAAAACGGAGCGCGCGCGGATGTTGACGGCGCGTTATTTCATCCTCGCGAAACTCGGAGGCCTGTCACCAGAGCCGGACTTGCCGCTGGCGCTGCTGCCGGAGGAGGCGCTGGCGGGACATCGGCTGGTTTTTGGCGGACGGGAAAACGCGCGGGGCGCGATGCTGGAACACCTGATTGCGGTGAGCCGGGCCATCCCTTTTGGTCAGGAATCGAAGAAGACCTAGGCACGGCTGAGTAATTTACTGCCCGCATTCTTTCCCCGCACTCCATGCCGGTGACGCTAAAAGGGCAGACCCACGGACGGGTCTGCCCTCTGCAAAAGCACTTCTAAAAAATCAGGCGATGCTGAATTCCGCGCGGTATTCCTCCTTGGAGAGCTTATTGGCCTCGGCAGAGAACTCTCCGGTGAACTGTTCAGCCTTGCCGTCAAACTGCAGCAGCGGCCCGGCTATGGCCTTCAGGCTGGCAGTGTCGACTTTATTCTTCCCAAGGTGCTCCACCATGCGCTCCAGAGTCTCGCTGAAGAGGGCATTGGATTTCATTTGTTCACGTATCGCTGCGATGGGGACGTCTTTACCCAGACGGTAGCTGGTATTGGCGAGGTGCGCGAGTGCGGCGCTGAGGTGACCTGTGAGGGCTCCATGGCTAACGGGGACCTTCCCTGCGCGGATGTGTTTTAGGAAATTCCCCTGATGATCGCTCCCGTCATCTTTCTTAAAACTTTTGATCGATTTGCCAGCAGGATCCCATGCTTTGCCATCGCTGACGTAGCCCCCTTCACATTCAAGGACATTGCCAATTTGCACCCCCTTGTAGCTGGGCAGGCGGCCGCGGAAATTCATGCCCTCATCCGGCAGACCGCGCACCTCAAAGATCACGGGAACCGGCTTGAAATCATAAAATACGATCTGGGTATTGGCTGTGGTGGCATCGTCATCATAACCGAAGCGCCCGCCGATGCTGAGCACACTGGAGGGGCAGGCCATGGGATCATCAATGAGCAACCGGGCCATGTCGAGTTGATGAGGTCCCTGGTTGCCGATGTCACCGTTGCCATAGGGCCACTGCCAGTGCCAGTCGTAGTGAAACTGCTTGCGGTTGACCGGCAGCATCTCACGGGGCCCGCTCCAGAGGTTGTAGTCAACGGATGCAGGTGCGCTTTTAGGAGCCGGCAGCTTGCCGATGTCCTCGCGCTTTTTATAACAGAATCCCCGGGAGACTATCGGCTTACCTATCGCGCCGGATTGCACAAACTCCCGGATCTGGAGCCAGCCATTGTCTGACCGGCGTTGCATCCCGTGCTGCAGGATCAGGTTGGGAAACTTGGCCGCCCATTCCACCAGCTTGCGGCCTTCCCAGATATTGTGGCAGACTGGCTTTTCCACAAAAACATGCTTGCCCGCCTGCAGCGAGTGAATGGCCAATACCGTGTGGGTATGGTTAGGTGTGGCGATGATCACGGCATCCACGTCAGGATTAGCCAGCAGCTTCCGGTAGTCCTGATAGTATTCAACAGGGTTCCCTTCCAGCTTCTTCTTCATGCGGTCCACAGCGGCAGTGTCGGCATCCGCTATCGCCACCACCCGGCAACCCTTGATCTTTCCAAAGTCCCCGACATGACCACTCCCACGACCTCCCACACCGATAAATCCCTGCCGGATGTCATCATTGGCACCGATGGGCCGGGCATAGGAGGCAAAGGGGATAGCGAGCGAAGCGGCTGCGGTGCCGCGTAGAAATGATCGACGGTTGGTGTTCATGGTAAAGTGCAGTGGTGTAGTGAGGAATGGAAAGTAGCGGAGCGCGGTGGGATCCGGTGTGAGCGCGACAACAAAAGCGCAACGAAGCAAAAGCGCAGCAAAGTGCCGGATTTCCTCCCCAACGTTTGCACGCAAGCGCGGAGACCTCCGGAGGCGCTCTCCGGCCCGAAACCCTTTGACCAACCTCCTTTGACCAACCTCCTTTGACCAACCTCATAGGAGCTGCATCGGCCATGCGTTTGCCAATGAAGGGTCGAGGGTCCGCCCGCAGCAAGCCCGGGTGACCACTGCTGGACTGCCGCACAGAGCCGCTGTGCAGGACCACCGCCGGGCAATGCCAAGTAAGTATCGGCCTGCCCGGACCTCGGCTCCTGCATGGTCATGGATACCCTGCGCCTCCTGATCAGCCGAAATCAGCCGCGCGGAGGATGAAATTCGACTTGACTAATCAGTCAACTATAGCAGGCGTCCGCCATGCCACGTATCAGCGATGCCCGTGAACGACTGCTCGAAGCCGCCTCTGAACTGGTGTGGCTCGAGTCTTATGGCTCGACTTCGGTGGATGACATCTGCGAGCGTGCGGGAGTGAAAAAGGGAAGCTTCTACCACTTCTTCGTTTCGAAATCTGAGTTGGTGGCAGCCGCCCTGCGGGAGGTTTGGGAGAAGGAGAAGAAACCTTCGCTGGATGAGGCCTTCTCAGCATCTATCCCACCGGTGGAGCGCCTGACTAGGTTCATGGCCAATGGCAGGAGAAAGCATGAGGAAATGTCCGCCAGGCACGGGCGCATACTTGGTTGTCCCTTGTACACCCTTGGCTCGGAGATTTCCACGCAGGACGCGGAGTTGCGAGCATTGATCGAGGAAATCCTAGCCACCCATACACGCTACCTCACCTCAGCGATCCGGGATGGCATGGCTGAGGGCGCTATCAACCCGGCTGATCCCGCGCGCCAGGCTCAGGCAGCCTTCGCCTTGATAGAAGGAGCCCTGGCCCGGGCGCGCATTCAAAACAGCCTCGACCCACTCGAAGGACTGAATGACCATGTGCTGCGGCTCATAGGGGTAATAAATCCTCCACCAGTTAGCTGAATGCCTTGGATCCATTTTATTGCCGCATTCGTTTCGAAAGATACCAACCAGTCAACTATATGAAAGTAATTCAGATTCTGATGACAAGCCTCCTGGCCACGACGCTCCCCACTTCTGCGGGAACTGGTAATGAGACAGCAGCACCGGCACGCTGGAAATACGGGACCGGTGAGTCCACGGGAGCGCTCCCGGCCTGGTCCAGAATATTCCGGGGAGATGCTGTGTTGGATAGACTGGTGGCGCAGGCCCTGCGGTCGAATCCCGGGCTCGAAGAGGCAGCAGGGCGAGTGGCCCATGCCCGGGCGGTAGTCGCCTCCACCTCTGCCGGGCTTTACCCAGCGCTCAATGCATCCGCTGAAGCAGGCCGCAGCCGGTTTTCTGCCTTTAATGTGGCAACCGGCGGGCGGGTGGCACCTGCCGCCAATGATTTCAGCCTAGC